>CADCPN010000038.1 GCA_902803375.1 uncultured Erysipelotrichaceae bacterium
CCATTTCTGCCATTCGTCACCCTTGACCTCAACACCGAATCCGTAGTGATGGACATACAGGGTTCGGATACAAAACCACTGGCGGAGGAATAGGGATTCGAACCCTAGCTCCCGGTTAAGAGACTACGAGCTTTCCAAGCCCGCCCCTTCGACCACTTGGGTATTCCTCCACATGGGTATGATGTGGGCAAGCAAGATTATATGCAAAACCCCCTACGCGCGCAACGAGAAATTTTCATATTTTCAAAATTACCTGTTTTTAGGGCTGCCATCTTTGTTTTCTCCTCCTCAACTTTTTGCTCATTGCCCCCTTTAACCCCGATGGCAACGAGCGCGCACACGTGTATACTTAGGCCCGTATGAAAGAAATAGTTGTCACCTCCTCCAATGCAGGACAGAAAATCGAGAAGTTTGTGAAGAAGTACCTTCCCGAAGCCCCGCTTGGCTTTATCTATAAGGCCTTCCGCAAGAAGGACATCAAAATCAATGGCCACTGGGTTAAGAAGGATGCCGTCGTTACTGATGGCGACGTCGTCCGCATCTATGTGACCGATCAGCAGCTTCAGGACTTCAAAAAGCCCCGTCCTGCCGAGAAACGGGCATTCTCCTATGAGATCGCCTATGAGGATGGCAACGTTCTCATCGTCAACAAGCCTAAAGGCGTGCTCGTCTATGGCGATGCGACCGGCGTCAGGGAGACGCTTGGCAATGCCGTTTTGGATTATCTTTACCTCAAAGGCGAGTTTGATCCTAACGACCACACCTTCGTGCCGTCTCCGGCTCACCGCCTCGACCGCAACACCTCAGGCTTAGTCGCCTATGGCAAAACCGATGCGGGTCTAAAAGCCCTCACCGATCTCTTCAAGGAGAGAACCCAGGTCGAAAAGCATTACCTTGCCCTTGCCGTCGGAGATATCGACAAGGATGGCAAAATCGATAAGCCGCTGTGGAAAGATGCGCAGAATGGCAGGGTCTACGTCAAACCGCTGGAAGCTGGTGGCAAAACCGCCCTCACCCTCTACCACGTGTTGAAGCGCTTTGGCGATTACACCCTCGTCGAGGCTAACCTCATCACGGGCCGTACCCACCAGATCAGAGTCCACTTCGCTTCCATCGGGCATCCGCTCGTCGGCGATGAGAAGTACGGCGACTTCGCCGACTGCCGCAAGGTGAAGAGCCTCACTGGGCTAGATAGCCAATTCCTCCACGCCTATAAGATTTCCTTTAAGGACGTTGGCGGCGTCTTGGCTCCGTTAAAGGGACAGACCTTTACTGCGAAACTGCCGCAAGAATACGAAAATGTTCTAAAAACGCTTACTGGTGAGACTTTCTAAGCCTAACTAGAGTTAGAATAGAAAAGAAATTTAGGGAGAAACGAATGGATTATAAGAAGAACGTCGAAACCTGGCTGAATTCCAGCAAGGTCTCTGAAGCGGATAAGGCTCTTATCCGCGCCATGGATGACCTCACCCTCCAGGACGCTTTCGGCAAGAACGCCGAATTCGGAACCGCTGGCATGAGAGCCCTCATGGGCCCTGGCACCAACAGGCTCAACGAATTTACCCTTGGCCGCGCCAACATCGGCTTTGCCAAGTATTTGCTCGCCAAATTCGGCGAGAAGGCCAAGACCATGGGCGTCGTCATCAGTCACGACAACCGCTTCAATTCCCGTGAGTTCACCCTTCTTTGCGCCAAGATCTTCAATGAGGTGGGCATCAAGGCTTATATCTTCGATATGCTTCGCCCGACTCCGGAGCTCTCTTACGCCGTCAGATACATGCATGCCTGCGGCGGCGTTATGATCACCGCTTCCCATAACTCGAAAGAGTATAACGGCTACAAGGTCTACGATGAGACCGGCTGCCAGCTTCTCCCAGACGCCATCGCCCCGCTTCTTGACATCCTTGCCGCTATGCCGGATGCCGTTGAATGCGAGATCCCGTCCATTGCCGAAAAGGGCGAGACCATCACCCTTGGCAAAGACGTCGACGATACCTATGTCGAGCTCGTCAAGAAGTGCCAGGTTAACCCTGATCTCGATAAGTCTGATTTCAAAGTCATCTATTCCCCGCAGCATGGCGCCTCTTTGGAGACCGCCATCCGCGTCTTCAAGGAAGTCGGCTATAACATCATCCCCGTCAAAGAACAGTGTAGCCATGACCCCGCTTTCGGTGGAACAAAGTCCCCCAACCCGGAGCTTGCCCCCGCTTGGGAGCTCTCCCTTGAATACGCCAAAAGAAACTCCGCCGACCTCGCGGTCATGACCGACCCCGATGGCGATAGATGCGGCCTTGCCTTCCTCTCATCCAAAGGAACCTATGAAAGGCTAACCGGCAACCAGTCCGGCGCCCTCCTTATCGATTACCTCTTCTCCCAGATGAGAGAAAAGGGCACCATGCCGGAAGACCCGGTCATGTATGACACCATCGTCACCTCTTCCCTAGGAAGAGACGTTGCCGCTCATTATGGCGTTAAGGTTGAGACCTTCCTCACCGGCTTCAAGTTCATCGGTGGGCGGGTCGCCTACTATGAAAAGCTTGGCAAAGGCCCGACCTTTGTCTTCGGCTATGAGGAATCCTATGGCTGCCTCATCTCTCCGTTTGTCAGAGACAAAGATGGCATCCAGGCCATTCTTCTCTACACCGAAATGGCTTTGTTCTATAAGTCCAAAGGCATCGCCCTCGATGTTGCCTATGAGAACCTCGAGAAGAGGTTTGGCTATCATTACAGCGCCCTCTTCGATACCTACTTTGAAGGCGTTCTCGGCGCCGCCAAGATGAAAGAGCTCATGGATGGCCTCCATGCGCATCCGCTAAAAGAGCTCGCTGGGCTTAAAGTCGTCGCCACCGAAGACTATCTCAACGATATCATCACCTATGCCGATGGCAGCAAGAAGAAGATCGAAGGGCTTCCGAAATCCGACGTCCTCAAGTATGTCTTCGAGGATAAGTCCACCTTCGCCGTCCGCCCCTCTGGCACCGAACCGAAGATCAAATTCTACGTCGAGACCGTCGGCGATAAAGAGGAAGGGCTCAAAGAGAAGGCTGAGCTTCTCAACAAAGATTTCCGCCAAGTCGTCGGCATCAAGTAATTACAACTATTGAAAAGCCTCGTTAAGCGGTCGCCTAACGAGGCTTTCTTATGGGAATGCTATTTATGCCTGAGGACTTTCCGTCGGCTTGCTATAGACGTATTTACGCATATACGTCTCCATATAAATGCACCCGCCCAAGCAGATGAGGATGCTAAACAAGGCGCCGAAGCAGACGTCAGTGAGGTAGTGGGCGCCATAACGGATTCTCGCGACCATGGTGAAGACCATATAGGCGAATCCGAGCAAGAGGAGGGTATCCTGATCGAATTTGAAGCGCCGCTTGCTCACTAACGGCAATAAGCCAAGGGTAAGGGTTACGGCGCTGACCGCGCTATGGCCGCTAGGCCAAGACTTGAGATAATCGCCGTTGACCTTAAAAGGCTGCATCTGCCACCAAGCGCGGAAGACGTCGCCCGTCGTGTTGATCGCCGGGTCGTTGACATACCTCCATCTGGGGCGGCCGCCAAGGTATTTGACGACATAGATGAAGGCGGTCTGCCCTAGCATCGCGATAGTCAAAGCCAAGCCAACGAAGAGGAGGGTATCTTGCTTTTCGACGCGCTTATCCAGAATCAAGAAGGTCAGGATGGCGAATAACGCCATGATCGTGAATCCAAGGATATAGGCAAGTGGCGTGGAGAAGAGAATGCCATAATGGGTGGGCTTATCCACAAGGCTTCTGCCAAAGACGTAAGCTGGTGCGAGATAGCCAAGAAGGAACAAGAAAAAGCCAAGGGCTTTCTGCCACCATTTCTCCCTGTGGATAAGCCCGAACAAACAGACGACTCCGGCAATTGGGCCCATGCCATAGCCTAGCCCTAATCCGATGGTCTCGAAGAACGCGCCATAGCCGGAATCCTTATTATAGAAGGAAGCGGAGATGCTTTGATCTAGGAAGCTTCCGACGATGATGCCGATAAGCAATAGTCCAATAAGGACGTAGAAATAGATGGCTTTAAGCCCTAAGAATGTCTTCTTCATAGTTGGGATAATTATAAAGCCAAAAACGAAGAATGAACCATTTCATTTTTCTAAGCAAGAGAAAAGGCGAGGTGCCTGACCGCGCATGCGGCAAGCTATAGCTTGATGCCAAGGAGCTCGATGAGCTCGTTGGCGACGCCGTTATTGCTGCTGCCTTTCTTAGTGAGAGGGAAGCGAGATTTCATGTATTCGGATTTGGAGTCGCAGGGGACGAAAGGATATCCTGCCTCCTCAAGCATCTCGGCATCGTTATTGCTGTCGCCAAAGGCGATGACATCCTCTTTGCCGATGCCATACTGCTTCATGATATGGGCCAGGCCTGCGCCTTTATTGGCGCCGACTCTGGCAAGCTCACTATAGAAACTGCCGGTCCAGTGCCTCCAAACGATGCCAGGGTAGGACTCGCAAAGCTTTTTTAGCTCGTCATCATGAGCGTGAGTGCAACGGAAGATGCAGGTGTAGAGGTTCTCCTTGATAAGCGGCTCGATGTCGCCGACGTGGAATTTCATCTCGTCGTACCAGAAGTAGTGGGCGAGGTAGTCGTCTCTTCTATTGACATAGACATCGGTATTGGTCTCGCACATAAACGAGGTCACGTAGCTCTTGCTTTTGCGGTAGATGTCCTTGATGGCCTCCTTATCAAAGCTAAAATCCAACTTCGGGAAATTAGGATCGCCAGGATGGAAGGTATAGGCGCCGTTATAGGCGATGACCGGGCCGGAACAGTGGCAGCGCTCATAATAGGGCTTAATTGACCTCCAGGGACGGCCCGATGCCAAAACGACGAGATAGCCCTCGTCGGAAAGACGGGACATGATCTCTTCAGATAGCGGCAATAGACGGAGGTTATTGGCTAAAAGCGTGCCGTCCATATCGACGGCGATAATCTTTTTGTACGGAGTGGCGCTGCTCATTCGTGAGAGCATTATAGGCTGATTTACCGACATGTAGAATCAATTCGTCTTCCCTATAGGGAAAAGTAGAAGTTAATTCAAATGAATTTTCTTCGTTGTTGGCCTTTGCATATTTGACATCGATGCTATACTTGCTACGCAATGATTAAGATTTATACCTCTCCCAGCTGCTCGAGCTGCCGCAAAGCAAAGAAATGGTTCGACGACCATAAGATTCCATACGAGTCCAAGAACATCTTCGGGCCGGATTTCACCGATGAAGATATCAAGGAAGTCATCGCCAAAAGCGAAAACGGAACCGACGATATCCTCTCTACCCGCTCCAAGATCGTTGTGGAAAACAACATCAACTTCGACGACATGACGATTTCGCAGCTCATCGCCTTCGTCAGAAAGAATCCAAGCGTTTTGAAGCGCCCGATCATCGTTGATGACCACCGCATTCAGGTTGGCTACAACGAAGAGGAAATCGGCACCTTCATCCCTCTTGCCTATCATTTCGCCAAAAGCGGCTGCAGCGCCGATGAGTGCGAGAAGTACGACAACTGCGAATATCGCCTCTCCCAGCTCCCCGTCTGCGATAACAAATAAGGAAGGCGCATGGAGAAGGAAAAGAGCTTATTCCGCCATCCTGCCGCCTATCCCTTCGTGATGGGCGCTATGCTATCTGCGGTCGCAGGCAGCGTTCTTTTCCTGCTTAGCCACGGCTTCACCGTCTCTTCCTTCGATTTGCCTTCTTTCGCTTACCTAATTCTTGGCTATGGATTTCCTATCTTAGCCATCCTTGCCGCCACCTCCTATGTCATCGGCAGTAAAAGAGGGTTTAGAAGCACGCACCTATTAAGCCTTTATCTATTTCTAGCCGCTTACCTCTTATATCCAGGACTGCTCTATTTCGCATCTCCGCTAACCTACGGCTCCAATGTTTTCGGCTCTACTCCGGAGACCCGCCCGTTCACCTTGCTTATGATCGGCGCAGGCCTATTGGCCCTTGCTTCGCTATTGGAGATCGTGGGATTGTCCATCTCCTATAGGAAAAACAAGAATAACCTCGCGGCCATTCTTGCCTGGCTTGCTTTCCTCTCTTGCCTTGGCGGCATCGCCGTCATCTACGCCTCCATCGTCGACGTCTATGACTCCTTCCATGATTTCTTTGGCCCAGCCTTAAAGGAATATGGCTACCTCATTACGATGCTTGCCCCATTCCTATTAACGATCGCCTCCCTCATCTATTGCCCAAAGGAAAAAGAGATGAAGGATATGGCTCCTCTAGAGGCGAAGAAGATAGAAGAAGCACCAGCGAGCAAATGATAATCGGATACCGTTCTCTGGCATCCGATTATCATTTGCTATTTACTTGCCGATTGCCGCCATCGCGCGATGGACTTTGGTGACATCGGTGAAGGGGGCATGGATATCCATTTCCTCGAAGAGCTTGCCAAGGATCGCTTTGGCGCCATCCATGTTGTTGTATTCGAGTTCGACTTCGTAGTCGGTCTCGCCGGAATAGGTGTTCCTATCGATGGAGAGAAGTCCGCCTTTATACTCAACATCGATCCTATCGGTGGTGAGGGAGGTGAGGATGCGAAGCTCGGAGATATTGAATCCTAGCATTGTGAGGAAGCGGGAGATGTCTCCCTTGGGGAAGGTGCCGTGATCGCGGTAGGCGACGAAGTCGGCTTCGGAGATGACGGTGTTCTTCTCTAGGCGCCCTTCCGAGAGCGGGGTCTTGAGGGTAAGTTCATACCGCTCGCCTTTTTGACGGATGCGGAGAGCGATGTCATCCTTGACGAGGATGCGGGACTCGGAATCGATGTAATAGTTGGTCTGGGTATAGCGCGGATAAGCGGAGAACTTCTTCGCTAGCTTCTTATAATCGGCCTGGCTGACCAAAGCCTTGGCTTCAATTTCAATTGCATTTGCCATTGGGTGTTACCTCTTGTGGTATTATAGCAACGTTGCTGTCATCTTCTTAGAGGAAAACGCTATGGAATTACTCAAGTTTCTCATTCTCGATTCAAGTAAGGATTTCAATGCTTGGCTAAAAGCCAATGCCATTTGGCTGGCCATCGCTTGCGCCGCCTTAATCGCCATCGCACTCGCTCTTATTCTATTGCTAGGCAAAAAGAAGAAGAGCAACAGCAACCGCGTTGCTTCCACCAAGGTCGTCAGCAAATCCGAATATCTAGAAGCCCTAGGCGGGGAAGAGAACATCCTCGATAAGAAGCTTGAGGGCAGACGCATCGTCTTGACCCTTAAGGACAATTCCCTCCTCGACAAAGAGAAAATAAAAGAAGCCGGTGTTGACGGCTTCATTATGATGACCTCCCGCGTCACCCTCGTTATCAAAGGCGATGCGTCTAAGGTCTATGAGGTAATCTTCGGCAAGCAGGACTAGCGCTTCACGTGAGAGGCGATGTCTTCCGTAGGAAGGCCCATCACGTTGTCATAGCTTCCTTCGATCCTGTTGACCAAAGGATAGCCATCCTGAATTCCGTAAGCCCCAGCTTTGTCTAGGGGCTTTTTGTTGCGGACGTAGTCTTCGATAAGCTCGTCGCTGAGCTTGTTGAAGTAGACGTTGGTGGCAACCGTGCGCGTGATTTCCTTGCCTTTGCCGATATAGGTGTAGCCAGAAAGGACGACTTGCTTCTTGCCCGATTGGGCGCGAAGCATCCTCTTGGCGTCTTCTTCGTTATGAGGCTTGCCTAAGACTTTGCCTTCAAGCACGACGATGGTGTCACAGGCTAAGACTTCGTCATTGGGGTAGCGGGAAGAGATGGCATAGGCCTTTTCCTTGGATTCCTCCGCGGCTAGGTCTTTGGCAGCGAGGTTAAGGGCGCGCTCGTCGATGTCGGGGACGATGACGACGTAGTCCTTAAACACCTTCTTGAGGAGTTCTTTTCTTCTTGGAGAACCGGAAGCGAGGATAAGCATAGGCTTAGGCGGCGTTCATGATGACCGGGATGATCATCGGCTTACGTCCGGTTTTCCTTTCGATGTATTTGGCGACGACGGATTTGATCGTGGACTTGATCTCGCCGAAGGTAACGCGCTTGGAGAGAAGCTCTTCCATCGCTTCTTGGGCTCTCATCTGGGAGTGGCGGACGACATGGGTGTCGGCAGCGGCGGAGAAGCCCCTTGCGTAGACAATCGGGGCGACGACCATCTTGTTCTTCTTGGAGTCGATGGTCATAAGGATGGTGACCATGCCATCGTTTTTGAGGATAGCGCGGTCGTTGATGATCTGGCTGGAGACGCCGTCGAGGTCATTGCCATCGATGTAGACGGCTTCGGCGGAGATGTGGGCTCCACGGGTGACCTTGTGGTCCATAAGGGTAAGGCAATCGCCGTTATCGCAAATGAAGACATTCTCCGGATTCATGCCAAGTTGAGAGGCGATTTCGCCATGGATCTTGAGCATGCGGTATTCGCCGTGGACCGGCATGAAGTACTTCGGCTGGACGAGTCTCTGCATGAGGCGGAGTTCCTGACGGGAGGGGTGTCCAGAGGAGTGGAGGGAGAAGGCGATGGAGTTCTGTTTGACGTCAGCTCCCATCTTAACGAGGCGGTTGACGAGTCTATCGACGAGTGCGCCGTTGCCCGGAATCGGGTTGGAGGAGAAGACGACGGTGTCGCCCGGATAGATGGTGGTGTTTCTATTGTCGCCTGAGACGATTCTAGAAAGAGCGGCCATCGGCTCACCCTGGGAACCGGTGCAGATGATGCAGATCTCGTTTAGTTTGTAGTTACGGAGAGAAGTCTCTTCGATGACGGAGGAATCGGGGATCTTGATGTAGCCGTATTCTCTTGCGATTCCGATGACGTTCTTCATGGAACGGCCGAGGATGCAGATCTTCCTGCCGTGGCTGACCGCGACTTCAACCACCTGCTGGATACGGTTGATGTTGGAGGAGAAGGTGGAGACGATGATGCGGGCGGGAGCCTTATCGAAAATCTCTTCGACGCCGCTTCTGACGTTGGTTTCAGAAGGGGTATAGCCTTCGATTTCGGCGTTGGTGGAGTCGGCCATCAATAGGTCGACGCCTTCGGTGCCAAGCTTTGCGAGCTTATCGATTTCGAAGTTCGGCCCGACAGGGGTCAAATCGATCTTGAAGTCGCCGGTTTCGATGATTCTGCCGTGGTGGGTATCGATGCAGATACCGAAGGCATCCGGGATGGAGTGGGTGACGCGGAAGAAGGAGACGGTGAAGTCTTCGCCGATGCGGATGATGGAATTGGAATCATATTCGACGATCTTGATCGGGTCCTTGATGCGGGCATCCTCAAGCTTGTGGCGGATGAGGGCTGCGGCTAGGCGCGGAGCGTAGATGACGGGGATATACACGCTGCGAACGAGGAAGGGGATGCCGCCGATGTGGTCTTCGTGCCCGTGGGTGATGAACAAGGCTTTGATCTTGTTGCGGTTGTTCTTGAGATAGGTGTAATCCGGGATGACGTAGTCGACGCCAGGGAGATTGGCTTCCGGGAATTTGACGCCGGCATCCACCATGATGATGGAGCGGTCGGTCTCGAAGCAGTAGGTGTTTTTGCCGACTTCGCCAAGTCCGCCGAGAGCATAAATGTTAACTGGAGAATAGTTCATGATAAAACCTTCCAAAAAATAGTGTGGTTATAAAACCTATAGAAAACCTTCGCAAAAGTTATGGGAACGTCTTTAGGCGAGACCAATATACCATAACGCGCGGCTAGAGCATCTTTAAATTTCTTAAAAGCGGTTTCATTTTTCACCCGCATAACAAGGAAACGCTTATTTCGCGCTATTTAAGCGAGAAAAGGAAATTTCCTATTTCCGTTCCAGTCTTATAATGGCTTTGCAAAACAATTCTTTCCATTAAGCGATAAGGGGGGAACTTATGAAGAAAGAGCAGCTTCGGGATATCCTAGATGCCGGGAATGAGATCTCATGGCGGTATGAAGGGGATAACTATTCCCTTTTGAAGGAGGATAACGGGTCCTTTACCCTGACTAGAAACGGCATCATCTATTCCTATAAGACGTTAGAGGACATATTCTCTGCAGGCGTAGATGTGGAGAAGATGTGCGCGAATAACCCAACGGTATTCACATTCTAAGGTTGCGGCGAGCAAGAAATCCTCAGCGGTGAACTGAGGATTTCTTGCATTTAGATTTCGACGGCGCCTGGGATGTCCTTGAAGGGATTCTTCTTGTCGATTCTATCGTAGAAGAGGATTCCGTCGAGATGGTCAATCTCGTGCTGGAGGACGATGGCGTCATAGCCTCTGGCGGTGATCTTCACATCGGCGCCGACTTTGGCGTCATAGGCTTGGACGACGATCTTGAAGTCGCGGTAGACGCGGCCGGGGTGCTCGGCATCGACGCTAAGGCAGCCTTCTCCTGCGGAGAGGTAGGCCTTGCGGATGGAGTTGACGACGATCTTCGGGTTGACGAGCTGATACTCGACGAGAGGATTTCTCTCATCTCCAGTCGGGTAGGAGATGACGAGCATCCTCTTGTTAACGCCGATCTGCGGAGCGGCGAGTCCGACGCCTTCGCGGCAGCTAGGATGCTTCTTGCGGTATTCTTCGTCCTGGGACAATTTGAGATATTCAAGCATCTCATCGAGGGTCTGCTTATCTTTTGCAGAAAGAGGCATCTCAACCTCTTTCGATTTTGCGCGTAGGCTGGCTACGGAATCTTTGACAATCTTAATCATGACAAGCGGGATTATAGCATATGGGCGAAATTTGGCTTACAATTCGCTTGCTATGCAGGAAAAGACGTTACAGGCATTATCAAAGCTTTCTGCTCTTCTAAAAGAAGACCCCAGGGTTCTTCGCCTAGAAAAGGCGGAGAAAGAAGCGACGCTCTCCGAAGAGGTCCGCTCCCTTTCTACATCGATGCAAGAGAAAGCTGACGCCTACGTTGACGCAAGAAGCCATTATGGCGAAGAAGGCGCCTTGACCCTCGCCGCCCAAAAGGAGCTCTATCTCGCGAAGAAGGCCTTAGACTCCAATCCGCTTGCTTGGGAATATAGCCAAGCCTATGCGGTGATCAGAAGGCTATACGCGGATATCGATTCCGTTATCTATGGGCCTTACCGCGAGAAGAGAAAGTGCCTGGAGAAATAACTATGATCAACATCATCGGCGGAAAATACCGCAGCCGTCTGCTCGATACTCCAGAGGAAGGCACCCTTCCAACCAAGAATATGGTTCGCGGCGCGATGGCCAGTTCCATCTCTACCTATATCCCGGGAGCCAGGGTCCTTGACCTTTATGCCGGCAGCGGCGCTTTGGGGCTAGAAATGCTTTCTCGCGGGGCGGCCAGCTGCCTCTTTGTGGACATGGGCAAAGGCGCCTATAAAGTTATCTGCGGCAACGTCGCTAAGCTCAAGGAGGCCAACTGCACCGTCTGGAACCTTGAGGATAAGAAGGCGTTAGAAAAGGCAAAAGGCTTAGGCATGCAATTCGACATCGTCTTCCTCGACCCGCCTTATGCGTTAAAGGAATCCTATCAGTATGACGTCGACTTCCTAAGGGAGAACGGCATGCTTTCGGATAATGCCGTCTTGATCCTTGAATATGAGGGAGAGCTCCCCTTCGATTCCAGCGCCTTCCCCTTCCGCAGAGAATACCGCTATGGAAAAACCAAAGTCCTTTTGCTAAAAGTAGAGGCATAGAGAAACAATGAGAATCGCAATTTACCCCGGATCGTTCGATCCAATCACCAATGGACATATGGATATCCTTCGCCGTGCCTCCAAGGCCTTCGACGAAGTTATCCTTCTTCTTGCCGTCAATCCTTCTAAGAAGGGCAACTTCTCTATCTCCGAAAGGCTTGAGATCATGAAGAAAGCCGTTGAGGAATTCGATAACGTCAAAGTCGACTTCACCTCCGGATTAACCGTCGCCTATGCCAAAGAGCACCACGCTGCCTTCGTTATTCGTGGCCTGCGTGCCGTCACTGACTTCGAATTCGAATTCCAACTCGCTGCGGCCAACCGCTACGTCGACCCAAATATCGATATGGTCTTCTTCATGGCGGGCAAAGAGACTTCCTTCATCTCCTCCTCCATGGTCAATGAGCTTGCCAAAAACGGAGCCGATGTCTCCGGACTCGTCCCTGCTTCCGCCTGGGAAGCTTACCTCGCGAAGAGAAAATAATCTTTAGTGATGCTAGCCGCGATTCCTTCGCGGCTTTTTATGCCGTTAAACGGTTGATATAACCGCTAAAGCGAGGGTGACGTAGGTGGATGCTTTTCGTAAAAGAAACGAGAGGTGTCTTTTCTTTCATCACCTTTCAAATGAAGAATACGAATAGAAAAAACACCATCCGTTACGACAAGAAAAGAAGCCTAAAAATCATTTTGGGCTCAGTGAGCGCCATCGCGATTCCCCGTTTCGTCCTGTCGGGAGAACCCGATTCGCTTAATGCCTATCTTTCTTCGCTCATCGGGGCAATGATTGCCTTAGGCTTAGCGACCCCCTCTATCAACGTTCTTACCAGCGCCTATCTCGTGCGCGTATGCGATAAAGATAAATTAGGTAAGGCAAATTCACTTATCGATGGCAGGGCGATGGGCTTAACTCCAATCGCAAGTTTTCTAGTGTGCTATGTCTTGAATGACCTAGGCTCTTCCCCGTTGCTTTTCATCTGCGCCTCCTACATAGCCGTCACGATTTCATTCATCGGGAAGAGCCCCGCCATCAAACGGCTATAAGAAAAGCCAGCGAGGTCAGTCGCTGGCTTGCTCGATTCTTGCGACTTACTTAAGGGTTCCGATGGTGAGATTGCTGCCTTCGTCGCCACGGAGCTTGGAATAGAGGAGATCCGGGTTCTCATAGGTATCTAGCGGAGAGACGTGGAAGTTGGCCATCGGGATGCCGAGAGCACGAAGCTGAAGCATGACGAGGAGCGGGACATCGAGGAAGTCGACGCCGTCGGTTCTCTTTGCGCAGGCACGATAACCTATATTCATGATGGAGATGAGCTCTTCACGGCTGACGATCGTGTGGGAGAAGGTGAGGCATGGTCCCATATAGACGGAGACATCGCTCGGTTTGAGGTTATAGGCGACGATCATCGTCTTGACGGCTTTCTTGGCCTCTTCGGCGACGGCGGCGTCTTTGGAGACGGTCATGGCACCCAAGACTTTGCCTTCGGCGTAGAAGAATAGCGGGATGTCATCCGCGCTGCTTAAGGCGAGGCTGGAGCCTTTCTTGGAGGTGAGCGCCATCTTATCGGCGGCGGACAAAGAAGGGGCGACGTCCTTCTTGGTGTAGGTAACGGCCTTGAAGGCCTGATCTTCGTAGATAGAGTTTTCCATATCGGTAAGGATTATATAACAAAAGGGCCATCGGTAGATGACCCTTATCGTTATACTTTTCGTTCAGCGAATTAGCCGTTGTAGGCTTCCGAGAACATGTTGGAGACATCGCTGCTAGTGTGGTTCCACATCTTGGCGAGGTTGTCGGCCTTGGCAATCTTGTCATCGCCAGAGACGCCGAAGAGGACTTCGGAGACGCCGACGCGGGACTGGCGGAGATTGAAGGACTCCTTGGAGAAGTCGATCAAGAGGATGGTCGGAGTGGAGAAGTTGGTGTGATCGCCAGTGGAGAAGTAGTCGTAGTTGGTGGTGGAAGCGTTGGAGTTTAGCTTATACGGAGCTTTGGTGAGACGTTCGCCGGCAGCCGGAAGGAAGTCATTGTCTTCGAACTTGTCTAGGTAACGAACAAAAGCCTTCTGCTGTTCTTCGATATCGAAGTCGTCATCGTTATCGGAATCATCATCGGTGAAGATGGTGTGGAGACGGAAGCCGTGTTCGGCGGCATCATCGATGGCGAAGCGGGTGTTCCAACCAGAAGCGAGAGCATCGAAGCCCGGCTGGACGGCGTCGCAGTTGGAGCAGTCATTGGAGACATAGACGAGGAAGAACTTCTCGCCATAGACCTCACGCGGGTCGATGTTGACGTTGAGCTCGTTGTTGGCAAGCTTGGCTTTCATGCCGGCATCCCATTCTTCGTAGGACTTATAAGCGCCGTTAAGGTTGCTCCATTCATGGATGGCCTCGGTGAGCTTATCGGCTTCGGAATCATAGGTGACTTTGCCAGAATCCTTATCGGCAAGGTTTTCGCCCTGAAGGGTGTGCTTGTAGTTAGCGTAGTAGCGGGAAGCGGCCTCGACCTGGAAGGACTGGACCCATTCGGTGATCTTCGGAATGGAGAAGATAACGGCAAAGATCGCACCAACGATGAGTAGCGGCTGGACCCAAGCGGTTTCTTTGATCCAACGCCAAATTTTGGCGAAGAAATTGCCAAATGCTTTCAAGATGTTCATGGATGTAGAATAGCCTCCGACTGTTAGAAAGTAGCCTGTTTAGAATAAACAGCGCGGTTATGATAGCATTCAAGCAACCTTCGAGCAACAAAGAGCGCACCGATTATTGTTCATTTAAGACGTATCTTTTTTCTGGGCTTTGCCACATTCTTTCGTCTTTGGTTGATTTCAAGGGCAATAAGTTTATGATTTGGAGGAATTATTGGTTTTTCTATGGAAAAAAAGAACGCAATCCGCCGCCACGTTACTGACTGGCTCTATGACCACCAGGGCTGCAAATTAACTATTGAATACGCTTGGGCTCTTATTTTGATGACGATTTCCGCCTTTGCATTGGCCGTCGGCTTCAAGCTCTTCCTCTCCCCGTATGGCGGCTCCCATAAGATGGTTTCTGGCGGCGTCTCCGGCATCGCGATGACGATCATTGAGGTTGTCGAGCTCATCCGCGGCGGCAGGCTCGATACGTCTAGCAACGACTTGATCTACGGTATCCTCTATTTCGCCATCAACGTCCCTATCTTCTTCATTGCCTTCTTCGGCATTGGCAAGAGATTCGCGATCCTCTCCCTCATCAACGTCGCCGAGGTCTCCTTGTTCACCAACCTTCTTAATCTTCCATCCTTGTCTCCGACATTCGAGGCCATCGGACTATTCTGCGAAGAAAACGGAGGTATGCTCTCCCGCGCCATCTTTGCGGGCGTCTGCACCGGCATCTCCTCTGGCTTGGCCTTCAAGGCCGACGCCTCTGGCGGAGGCATCGACGTCATCGCTTACTTCATCGCTTTGAAGAAGAGCGTCCTCGTCGGCAAGTATTCCGTCGCCCTTAACTGCATCACCCTTGTCCTCTTCACCCTCTTTGCCTCTATGAACTACGGCATCGGATCCGATGGTGCCGTCCAGCAGGTCGGCTGCGTTCCCTATTCCCTCTTCTACATGATTGTGGTCATGCTTGTCATCGACCTCATCCACGTCAGGAATAAGAAAGTCAAAGTCGAGGTCATCACCGATAACCCCGAGCTTGGCAAAATCCTTATCGCCAACCTCCCCCATGCCGCAACGGAGCTAAAGGGCATCGGCGTCTATTCCGGCAAGCCGCGCAGCGTCTTCCAGATGGTCATCTCCTCCTTTGAAGTTAAAAACGCCGTTACCATCATTAGGGAATCCGATCCTTCCGCCTTTGTTCAGGTCATTGACTTGAAGCAGGTCTACGGTCGCTTCTTCATGAGGCCAATCAAGTAATTTCATTGGGAACTTGCATTGATTTACAAAACTGGGCTTCTATATAAGGAAGTCCTTTTTCATGGAAAATTTGATGCATGTCTGCCTTCCTTTCTCATTTTTTGATAGGCGAAATATCAAAAATGAGAGAAAATCCGATTACTATTTAGACCTTTGCCAACTTTTTAAGTAGAGAAGTCCTGAGAACCTTGTAGAATTAAAGCACGCCTACTCTTTATGTAGACTGCTAAAGGCCTTTGTCCTTTTACACCATTCACCTTTGTTATAGACGCCGAAAGGCGAAAAAAGGAGAGGGCGAGAATCAGGATATCGGCAGAAGGGGGATCCTCAATATGGGGAAATATTTTGGAACCGACGGCTATCGTGGCGAAGCTAACGTCACTTTAACGGCGGATAGCGCATATCGCATTGGCAAGTATCTAGGCTGGTACTATCAGCAGGGAATGGCCAAAGGAGAGAAATGCAGAGTTGTCATCGGCAAGGATACTCGCCGCAGCAGCTATATGTTTGAATACGCGATCGCCGCGGGCATCACCGCCTCCGGTGCCGATGCGTATTTGATGCACGTCACCACCACGCCATCGGTCGCTTATATCGTCAGGACCGAAGATTTCAATTGCGGCGTCATGATCTCCGCAAGCCATAACCCGTTCAACGATAACGGCATTAAGGTCATCAATGAAAACGGCGAGAAGCTCGGTGACGACGTCATTGCCAAAATCGAGGACTACCTCGATGGCAAGACTCCTGAGGTTCCTCTTGCCACCGGCGAGAACATCGGCAGAACCGTTGACTTCGCCGCTGGACGTAACCGCTACATCGGGTTCCTTATCTCTTTGTCCACTAGAAGCTTCAAAGGGCATAAGATCGCCTTAGACTGCGCCAACGGCTCCGCCTCCAGCGTTGCCAAGGCCGTCTTTGACGCCCTTGGAGCGGACACCCATGTCATCAATAACGCCCCGGATGGAACCAACATCAACAACAATGCCGGCTCCACCCATATCGAGGGCTTGCAGAAATATGTCGTCGAGCAGGGCTGCGAAATCGGCTTCGCCTTCGATGGCGACGCCGACCGCTGCCTTGCCGTTGATAGCAAAGGCAACCTTATCGACGGCGATGGTATCCTCTTCATCGAAGGCAAGTACCTAAAGAAGAAGGGTTACCTCAACGGCAACAAAGTCGTCACCACCATCATGTCTAACCTTGGCCTATATAAGGCATTTGATAAGGAAGGCATCGATTATGACCAGACCACCGTCGGCGATAGATTCGTCTACGAGGATATGGTTAAGAATGATTATGTCCTCGGTGGCGAATCCTCTGGCCACATCATCTTCCTTCGCAAAGAGACTACGGGCGATGGCATCGTCACCGCCATCAAGATCATGGAGACCATCGTCGAAGAGAAGAAGCCCGTGGAAGACCTACTGAAAGGCTTCCATGTCTTCCCGCAGGTTTTAAAGAACATCCGCGTCAAAGACAAGGCCACCGCCCAGCATAACGAGAATGTCCTTGCCGAAGTCAAGAAAGCGGAAGAAGCCCTTGACGGCGATGGCCGCATCCTTCTTCGCGCTTCCGGCACTGAGCCGGTTCTTCGCGTCATGGTGGAAGCTCCCACCAGCGAGCTATGCGAGAAGTGGACCGATGCCGTCATCAAGGTCATCAAAGCCGAAGGGCTTGAGGAAGAGAGATAATGAAAGTCGAAGACTACTCCATTGCCAATCTATTTGACCCTAGCCACAGCATCGCTTGGCCGCTGCTAAAGGAATATACCTACCCCTGGGAAGCTCTTCCCCACATCGAGGAGTTCATCCTCGCTTTGGGCCCGACTCTCCCCAAGGATAAGTTCACCGAGATCAAACCGAGCGTCTGGGTGGCAAATGACGTGAAAATCGCACCCACGGTATCGATAACTGGCCCCGCCATCATCGATGAAGGCGCAGAGCTTAGGCAGTGCGCGTATATCCGCGGCAAGGCCATCGTTGGCAAAGGCTGCGTCATCGGCAATTCCTGCGAGCTTAAGAATGCGATCATCTTCGATAACGCGGAAGTACCGCATTATAACTACGTCGGCGACTCCATTCTTGGCTACCATGCCCATATGGGTGCCGGCGCCATCACTAGCAACATCAAAAGCGACCGCACCAACGTCGTTCTCCGCATCGGAGAAGAACGCATTGAGACCGGCCTTCGCAAGATGGGCGCCATCTTAGGCGACTATGCCGAGATCGGCTGCAACAGCGTCCTTAACCCCGGCTCCCTCATCGGACCTCACACCAATGTCTACCCCCTTTCCTTTATCCGCGGCGCCGTTGCCAAAAATAGCATCTTCAAAGGACCGGATAACGTTGTAGAGAAAAAGTAATTGCAAAAACGACCACCTTTTGCCTTTTTAGCGATGGTCATTTTATTTTTCCCGCCTTAGGCGGGTACAGTTTGGTACAATACCCTAAATATGGAAGAAAACACCTCTTTGCATCGCAATGTCGCCGTCATAGACCTAGAGTTCGACCTAGGCAGGCTTTTCGTCGTCGATGTGGATAGAAAGGGCAATAAGCAGATACTCACCTCTTCTTCCTTTTCCTATAAGCGTACCGATGGCTATGGCCAGCTCTACTTCGACCCGGAAGCCATCGTTAAGAAATCGATCACCGCGCTTAAGAAGGCCCTTTATGCCTACCCCACCATCGAGGATGTTTTGATCCTTGGCCTCGGCGAGCATATCCTGACCATGTCCGGCGACAAGATCCTTTCTTTGCCCTATGTTAAGGATAAACGCGTCACCCCAAAGCTTATCCGGGAATTGAACCTTAAATGCTCTTTCCCGTTACGTTATGAGATCTCCGGCTTCAACGAGGACACCCAAAGCGCCCTATATCGCCTATATGCCGATTTCAAAGAGAAGAAGATCGACAAAGCCGATAAGTTCTTCTACCTTCCCGAATACCTTTACTGGGCCCTCACCCATGACGAGGCCCATGACCTCTATCTTGCTGCCTCCGGCGGCTTCCTCGATGCCAGAAGAAGGCTCTATTCCAAGTCCATTATCAATGGCGCTAGCCTGCCGATGAGCCTATTTAAGCCATTAAAGGAATCCTGCGTTGCCAAAGCCGATACCTGCCGCGACGTGTCCTTGCAGCTAAACAAGGTTCTTCGCCTCCGCCTTGCTGGCGACACCGTCGTCAACGCCTTCTATGGCGAGAAGCCCCTTGTGGATACCCTCTATCTCTACCAGGGCGCCATCGCTTTCATCGGCGCTCTCACCAAAGGCCCTGCCCTTGATGACTCCAGCAGAAAGCTTGGCTTTAATAACTTCATCCTCCCCGAGGGCAATGCCCTTGTACTAAGGCTGCGCCCCCTCCATATTTGGAACATGGTCACCGCCTATTATGGCAAATCCTTAGATGACTTAGGCGAGATTGCCAGAAATGCGAACTTCTTCGATACCTTTGATCCCTTTGACCCCGTCTTCGAGAACCCAAAGGATCTCGAGGAAGAGGTTAAACTCTACTTCCGCGATAAGGAGATGACCGCGCCAAAGGATTCATCTGAGGTCATCGCCTCCATTCTCTATTCCTGCGCTGATGCCCTTATTAAGCAGATTAGGCAGTACGAGGCGATAACTTACGTCAGCTGGAGGAACATTCGCCTAAACGGCCTTTTCCCGAAGTGCCGCTTCATTGATGAGCGCATCGCCTCCACCCTTGGCAAGAAAGTCTCCCATAGCGAAGGCCATGGCAATATCCTTGGCGCTATCTCCTGCATGCTCGTTGTGGAGAAAAAAGAAAAGGAAATCGCCGAACGCGAAGCCGATTAAGCTGCTACGTCACTATAGCTTCCTCATTGCTGGGCTCCTTCTTTTTCTTTGCTAAATAAGAGCAAGAGGCTCATTTGCAAAGTTGGATCCCTGGTTCTTAGAGCCGGCCTGAGGAGAAAGAGGAGATGGCTGCCTTTGCCATGAATTTGTTAAAAACGGGTATAATAGGCAACAAGTCACAAAGAAAAAGCCCGAATCATTCGATTCGAGCTAGTTTTCTTTAGTGGCGGAGGCAGAGAGATTTGAACTCTCGCTGGAGTTATTACCCCACTAACGGTTTAGCAAACCGTCCCCTTCGGCCTCTTGGGTATGCCTCCGTGCTTTGGTATCTTACAACAAATGAGGGGTTAGGGGAACAACTTTTGCTTGGTTTTCAAGGTTGTGGTTCCTATTGGTATTTTCTATAGGCGTTATCGATAGAAAGAAGGGGCGGAATTATGGCCCGCCCCTTCGTTGTTATCCCTTTCCCTTAGAGATTGTCTATTTGGTGGTTTTTTGCTCTTTGGCCTCGGCTTCCTCGTGTCTCTTATGATAGTTCTCATTGAAGTATTCGAGGTTCTTTTCCTGTCCTTCCTTGGAGAAGACGTGGACGCACTGGCCTTCGAAGCTGATCTTGAGGACCTTGCCGGAGTAATCCTGGCAAACGCCTTCGTTGTGGGCGATGGCGATGATGTCGTGATCTCCGACGGAGATATGGAGGTGAGTGGAATCACCCATGAGCTCGGAGACGGTGACCTGGCCTTCGATGCCCTTGCCATTTAGTTTGATGTGGCCCGGGCGGACGCCGATGGTGACATCCTGCTCACCGATCTGGTTAGCGCGGAGTCTCTCGTTCTTTTCTTCTGGTAGGGCAACGGTGAAGCCGTTGGCGGTGGTGACGGAGTACTTGCCGTCTTTGACGGAAAGGTGTCCATCGAAGTAGTTCATCTTCGGGGTTCCGATGAAGCCGGAGACGAATTTGTTTCTTGGATGATCGTAGACATCCTGCGGGGTGCCGATCTGCTGGATGAAACCATCTTTCATGACGACGATTCTATCGCCTAAGGTCATGGCCTCGATCTGGTCGTGGGTGACGTAGATGAAGGTGGTGGAGATCTTCTTGCGGAGCTTGATGATCTCGGCGCGCATCTCGTTGCGAAGCTTGGCGTCGAGGTTGGATAGCGGCTCGTCCATGAGGAGGACGTTCGGGTTTCTGACGATGGCACGTCCGATGGCGACACGCTGTCTCTGACCGCCGGAGAGGGCCTTCGGCTTACGGTCGAGGTATTCGGTGATGTTGAGCATCTCCGCGACCTTCTGAACCTTGTATTTGCGCATGGCGCGGCTCATCTTGGCGACATAGTCGATCTCGCCAGTGGCAATCTTGGCTTTGCATTCCTCGATGCGGGCGTTATTGGCTTTGATGGATTCCTCTAGCTTAGTAGCCTTGGCTGCCTTGCCGGCGGCTTTGAGCTCTTCGATCTTGGTGGCAATGGCGGCGTTGCGCTCGGTGAGGAATTCGATTTCGAACCGATAGGGGATCTTCTGCTTAAGGATGGTAAGCGGATACTCCATGTTCTTGTAGACGGTCATATGCGGATAAAGGGCATAGGACTGGAAGACCATGGCGATATCGCGCTCCTTTGGCTCAATGGAGTTGCAAAGCATGCCATTGATGTAGAGCTCGCCTTCGGAGATATCTTCAAGGCCGGCGACCATGCGAAGGGTGGTGGATTTGCCGCAACCCGACGGGCCGACGAGGACGACGAACTCGCCATCTTTGATCGTGAGGTTGAAGTTCTGGACGGCGACGACGCCTTTCTCGGTGATCTGAAGGTTGGTTTTCTTTGCTGCGACGTCCTTAGCCTTCCTCTTTTCCTTCTTTTCGGAGTAAGGGTAGATTTTGACGACGTCTTTTAGGATTACTTCTGCCATGGGTTTAGCCTTTCACGGAGCCAGAGGTGACTCCTTTAATAATTTGCTTAGAGAGAATTAGGAACACGACGACGATCGGGACAATCGCGATGAGGATGGTCATCCAAACCTGACCGGCATCCGCCTGAGAGTGGGCTTTGGAGGAGAGGTTAGCAAGGATAACCGGCAACGTCTTCTTGTCGTCGTCTGTAAGAAGCAAGGCGGGCATGTAGAGGTTATTCCAACTGCCGACGAAGGAGAAGATGCCCTGAACGGCCAGCGCCGGCTTCATGATGGGAAGGACGATTCTGTTGAAGGTCCTGAATTCGCTGGAACCATCGATGCGGCTTGCCTCGACGAGGTCTAGCGGCAAAGTGGCTTGCAAATACTGGAGCATGTAGAAGTAGACGGCCGGAGCGGCAACGCCTGGAATGATAAGGACCCAAAGCTGGTTGGTGGCGCCCATCTGGTTGCAGAGCTTCAAAAAGCCAAGGGAGGAGACCTGAGAAGGAATCATCATGATGGCGAGGATGAAGCCGGCAATGAACTTTCTGCCTTTGAAGCGGTATGTGTGGATCGCATAGGCGGACAAAGCGGAGAAGTAGGTGGTGACGATGGCGGACAAGGCGGCGACGAGGAAGGAGTTCCAGGTGGCCTGCGGCAAGTCGACGTCGGCGGTGTTGAGCGCCGACTTCAAGTTATCGAAGAAGTGGGTGCTCGGGATGCCGGTGAAGACGCCCTGCAATTCGTCTTTGCTCATGGTTGAGTTGACGATGAGGATATAGAAGAAGAACAAGCAGATGAAGACGTTGAGCATCAAGAAGACATAGACGAGGATCTTCTCGATGATAAGCCTGATGTGGGCAGCGGTATTCTTGGAGTTGCCCTGCGGCTTGGATTTGACTGCCGCGACGTTATTGGTGTTTTCCATTTTCACTGCCCTCCTTTAATTCTTATTGTCCTTGGTGATGCCCTTGAAGACGAAGATCGATAGGATGGCGGTGAAGAAGAACAAGGTGACGGAGATGGCACCAGAGATACCATAGTTCTTAACGCCGAGCATTTGGTTGAGGTACATGACGAGGGTGAATGAGGTCTTGTTCGGGGTACCCTGGCCATTGGTAAGGATCTGTGGGACATCGAACATTTGCAAGCCGCCGATCATAGAAGTGATGAAGACGTAGAGGAAGATCGGCTTAAGCAGCGGCATCGTGATGGTAAAGAAGGTGCGGAAGGCGCCTGCGCCATCGATGCGCGCGGA
Organism: uncultured Erysipelotrichaceae bacterium; assembly: GCA_902803375.1. Taxonomy (GTDB): domain Bacteria; phylum Bacillota_I; class Bacilli_A; order RFN20; family CAG-826; genus Alloenteromonas. The sequence continues at coordinate 22,518 of CADCPN010000038.1, forward strand.
TTCGAAGACGGAATCATCGATACCTTGAATTCCGGCCATCAAGACGAGGGTGGTATTTCCGAACCACATGATGTAGTTAAGCAAACCGATAAGGGTACGGACGGAGACTTCGTGCCCAAGGAAGTCATAGGATTCTTTGAGCCAACCCATGGAGATTAGCATCTTATTGATTGGACCAACGGAGCCGAAGAGCTCGAAGAAGAGAAGACCGAAGGCGGATGCCATGATGACGTTAGGCATATAGAAGACCGTCTTGAAGAACGGCTGACCTTTAATTTTGAGCCTGTTAGAGGTGAAGATGACGGCGAGAAGCAAGGAGACGATGAACTGCGGAAGTGCGCAGATGACCCACATGATCATGGTGTTGCCAAGGTATTTAAGGATGCGGATCTCGCCGTTGGCATCGGGGGTAAAGAGAGTGATGTAGTTCTCGATGCCGATAAAACGCGGGCCCTCCCAATGGCTGCCGGCGATCGGATCGAGATCGTAATAGGTCTCGGTGAAGCTATAGCCGATGGTTAATAGCTGTGGATAAAGGGTGAAAATGAGATAAACGACGAAAAAGGGGATTAAAAAGATATAACCCCATTTTGCGTAGCTGATCTTTTTCTTCTTTGGCTGCTGAGCCGTTGCTACGTGAACCATATATCCTCCTTTGAATGGATGCTGTAAGGATGCCGCTAATAAGGAATAAACCTTATTATTTTCGCGTTTCGACTTCCTTAGGTAAAGAGTCCAAAGGGGCCATTTACCTAAGAAAGCCGTGGCGGGTCGCCCCGCCACGGCCTCAATTATGGAGTAATTTTCAGACTCGAAGATTACTTGATGATGAGCTTCGGGAACTGCTCTTTCATCGAGGTCTTGAAGTTGTTGATCGCCTGTTCTCTGGTGACCTTGCCATTGCCGGTTTTGAGGGAAACGAGGTATTCCTGATACTTGTTCTGGAGGCCTTCGTTGCAATACTGGTCATAAGCGGTGACGTTCTCGAACTTGATGGACTTAGCAGCTTCGCAGAATAGGGCAGTGTCGTTCTGGCCGCCAAGGAATGCATTGGCATGGCCAGCATCGGCAGCCTTCTGGTTCTCGACCTGGTTGTTGGTGAACTGATTCTCGTTCTTGATGAGAGCCTGCATGGTGCCAGCATCGTTGATGTACTGGTCCATGATCTTAGCGACGAGGTCTCCGTTGTCGGTGCCAGAGGCAGCCATCAACCAAGTGCCGCCCCAGAAGTGAGACTGCGGGCCCTTGATAACAGCCCAGTCGCCTGCTTTGGAATCGCCCATGCAGAAGTTGTAGTACCAAGCCGGACCGAAGCAGCAGAATGCTTTGTCGTCCTCGGCCTTGGGGTCTTTTTTGATAAGAGCGGTCTTGCCGGCATCCCAAATGCCGTCGGTGACGGTTTCGCCCTTGGTGACGAGATCTTCAGCCTGATCCATCCAAGTTACGACTTCGGCCGGGATGGAGAGCTCGTTAGCGGAGTTGACCCACGGAGCTTTGACGTTGTTGGAGAAGACACGATAGGTTTCAGCGAAGGAAGCAGTGAGCTTATAGTGTGCGTTCTTTGCTTTGAGCTGATCGCCGAGAGTTTCGAACTTTTCCCAGCTGTCAACCTTGGTCTGGACGACGGCCGGGTCATCGGTGCCGAACATATCCTTGGCAATCGTGCGGTTATAGATCAAGCCGGACGGGCAGCACTGGAAGGAGATGCCTTTGACGTGGCCAGAGGCATCAGAAGCGGCCTGTTTGGTGTAGTTGTAGACGTGGGACTGATCAATCTTGGTGTTGGTGAGAGTGTCGATGTCCTGAGTGACGGCGGAGTTGGCATACTTAAGGATGTAGTCAGCTTCGGCAAGGAACATATCGACTTTGTCGGCAGCCTTCTTGCCGGCGTTGCCTTCAAGAGCGTTGTCTAGAGCTTTCTGGTAAGCACCATCGGTAGACGGGGTTTCGACGAACTTAACGGGGACGCCATCAACGTGATAGCCTTCCTTAGCCTTCTTGGCATCGTCGTCCATGAGCTTGCCTTCTTTAAGAAGAGCTTTGCCCTCATCGGTGGAATATCTGTTGAAGAATCCACGGAATTCCTCGTTCCAGCACTGGATGTTGAGGACGTTGGCATCAGCAGCCTTGCCGCAGGAGCCTAGAAGCATTCCGGCAGCTAGAGTGGCTAGCGTTAGACCTAATACACTTTTTTTCATATTACCCTCCTAATTGGTTTTGAAAAAAGTAGCCGTATTTTGTTTGCCATTTCTACAATGGCGATCCCCTTGAAGACTTAATCGTTTTCGTTAGGGATTTTTTTAGGGCCTATTCACATATGGCCCTTAGTGGATGGCAATTTTTTGAACTCGCAATGGAGCTTTTTATCATGGATCGGTAAGCGCTTACAGCAACTCATTGCTCAATTTTGGCAACATTTGAGTTGCATCGATCTCAGAACAAGCTCTTTTGGAGGTCCTTATATGCCTTCACTACCGAGAGTTTAACACGGAAATTTTCGTTTGGAAATATTTTTTATCAAAATTACGCATTCGTTTTCGTAAAACAGTACATTTATTTGAGAAAAAATAAGTATTTATCGGAATTTAACTTAAAAAATTTTTTTAGTTTAAACTTTTAATTGATGCGAAAAATGCCATGATACTAGCTTAATAATGAGAATGAAAACGCGGTTTGTACGGGTAAGGGAGAAGACTTGATTTTGCCTTTTGGGAAAGGAGGGAATATAGATGATTTCGTGTACGCGTGTATAAAAAAATATGTTAAAAAATGAGTTGATTTGCTACAAAAAAGCATGTTTCGTTCATTTTTGTCCCCACCACCGGCTTCTTGATGAATCTGACCGTTCCGATCCAAATTCAAGCTTCATCCAGCGGGAAATTCCGTCCGTTTTTATCCTTTCTTGTATGGAACATTTGGAAAAACCGTAAAAGTACTGATTTCAGACTAGATTTTCTCCGTGTGTAATTTAGACAATGCGACAAAATTTATTTTTTTGCAAACTATATAAAAACTTCGATAAATACGTGATAAAATACGATTTTTCTTTTAAAAAGATACAAAATTCATTCTTGAATTCAACAAAAATGGCCATATGATAAGATATAGCGAAAACGTTTAAGTATAGAGACTTTATTATAAGCTTCCGCTTGAACGCCAATGCTCTTTAAAAAATCACCAACCAATAATGGGGGAAGAACATGAAATTCGGACACTTTGACGATAAGAATAAAGAATACGTTATCGATACGCCTTTTACCCCGTCTCCTTGGATTAACTACCTCGGACAGGATCATTTCTTCTCGCTTATCTCCAATACTGCGGGCGGATATAGCTTTGATACTGACGCACGTATGCGCCGTCTTACCCGCTACCGTTATAACGATGTCCCGGCTGATCTTGATGGCCGTCACTTCTATGTGAAGGAAGGCAACCTCGTCTGGTCTCCTTCCTATCTCCCCGCTAAGACCCCGCTAGACGTCTATTCCTGCCGTCATGGCCTTGGCTACACCATCATCTATGGCCAGAAGAAGAACCTCGGCGTCGAGATGACCTTCTTCGTCCCCAATGGCGTCGAATGCGAAATCCAGAAAATCCACTTTGTGAATAGAAGCGCGGAAAAGAGATCCTTCTCCTTCTTTGCCCAGGAAGAATGGTGCCTATGGAACGCCCTCGATGATGGGGAGAACTTCCAGCGTAACCTCTCCACCGGCGAAGTCGAATGCTATAACGGCATAATCTACCACAAGACCGAGTTCCGCGAGAGAAGAAACCACTATGCCTTCTATTATGTTAATGAGAAGACCAGCCACTTCGAGAGTGACCGCGATGCCTTCCTAGGCATGCATAACGCCTATGATCATCCTGCTCAGGTCTATGAAGGAAAGCTAGGAGACGGCGTCGCCTCCGGCTGGCACCCCATTGCCGCCCATCAGGTCGAAATCGAGCTTAAGCCGTTCGAAGAGAAAACCCTCATCTTCATCCTCGGCTATTGCGAGGTCAAGAAAGGGGAGAAGAAGTTTATCTCCCCGAACGTCATCAACAAGGCCCCCGCCGAAGAGATCATCTCCAAATTCGACCGCGTCGAGAAAGTCGATGCCGCCTTCGATGCCCTTAAGGTCAAGATGGAGAACTTCCTCCACGTCTATGAAGCGCATTCCGGCAACGAGAAGCTTGATAGGATGGCCAACATCTGGAACCCGTATCAGTCCATCATCACCTACTGCATGTCCCGCAGCGCCTCCTATTATGAATCTGGCATCGGCCGCGGCATGGGCTTCCGCGATTCCTGTCAGGACCTTCTTGGCTTCGTCCATATGATCCCGGAAAAGGCAAAGCAGAGAATCATCGATATCGCCTCCATCCAGAAAGAGGATGGCTCCACCTACCACCAATATCAGCCCCTTACCAAAAAAGGCAACGCCGACATCGGCGGCGGCTTCAACGATGACCCGCTTTGGCTTATCGCCGCCACCGCCGCCTATATCAAGGAGACTGGAGATTACTCCATCCTTGATGTCCCGACCCCGTTTGATAACAAAGTGGGGTCCGAGGTTCCTCTTCTTGAGCACCTCCGCCGGTCCGTTAACTACACCATCACCCACAAAGGCCCTCATGGCTTGCCGCTGATCGGCAGAGCCGACTGGAACGATTGCCTTAACCTCAATTGCTTCTCGGAGACCCCGGGCGAGTCCTTCCAGACTACCGAGAACAAAGGAGATGGCAAGATTGCCGAATCCGTCTTCATCGCTGGCATGTTCGTCAAATACGCCTCCGAATACGCCAATATCCTCCGCCACATCGGCATGGAAGCTGAGGCGAAAAAGATCCTTGAGGAGAAGAAGAAAGTCGAAGACGCCACCGTTAAATATGGCTGGGATGGCGAATACTTCCTCCGTGCCTATGACGCCAAAGGCGACAAGGTCGGCTCCCATGAATGCAAGGAAGGCAAGATCTATATCGAGCCGCAGGGTTTCTGCGTCATGGCCGGTATCGGCCATGAGCTAGGATATGGTAAAAAGGCTCTTAGGAGCGCAGAGGAGAAGCTTGGCTGCAAGTATGGCCTAGAGCTTCTTGCCCCCTGCTATCACGAGTATCACGTTGAACTGGGCGAAATCTCCTCCTATCCTCCTGGATACAAAGAGAACGGCGCCGTCTTCAATCACAATAACCCCTGGGTCGTCATCGCCCACTGCGTAGAAGGGGAAGCTGATGAAGCCTATAAGCTATACATCAAGAACTCCCCGGCCTTCATTGAGAATGAGTCTGAGGTCCACTATACCGAACCTTATGTCTATTCCCAAATGATCGCAGGACACGAGGCCAAGAACTACGGCCAAGCCAAGAACTCCTGGCTCACCGGCAGCGCTACTTGGTCGCTAGTCGCCCTGCAGGAATACCTCCTCGGCGTCCGCGCCGATTACGATGGACTCATCGTCGATCCGCATCTTCCGAAGGCGGAATACAAAAACGTCCACATCATTAGGAAGTTCCGCGGCAACACCTACGACATCAAAATCGATAACTCCGCCGAGAACCCGACCCTATATGTCGAAGGAGAAAAGGTCGAAGGAAGACTCATCCCGTTCCGCAAGGAAAAAGGCGTCGTCCACGTCGAACTTAAGTAAATAGCTTCATCCAAAGCGGCAAGGCTCTACCTTTCAAGCCCTGCCGCCTTTTTAATTGATAAGCAAAAGATAAAAAGTTTAACTATTCGGCCAGCAATTCTTCCAATAGCGTAACCGCGTTGGTCACGCATTGATTGCAGGGGCAGAGGACCACGCCGGTTTTCACTCCCTTGAGGTCTTCGCAGCAGATAGCTCCGCTATTCTGCTCGAAGCCAAGAATAAGCTGTCTGCTTTTGGCGATGGTCGCCCCGGATTTATTTAGCATTCCTAGCACCATGCCTGCTGCGATTAAGGCCCCGCAGGTCGCTTTCTGCGCACCCATGCCTACGCCAAAAGGCATGCCGAGCTTATTGATGGCTTCCTTATCCATGCCTAACTCTTGCTGATAGGCGAGCAGCACGGATACCGCGCAGTTATAACCAGAGGCTTTGTAATGCTCTGCTAGAAGGGCTTTTTCATTCATACGGCAGCAGTATAGCGAACTCCCCCGCGAATGTCCTTGATTAAGCATATAAAGAGTAGATATACCAGCAAATAAAAGATAGGCCTGCCGTGCTATAATCCCCTTGCTAAACAATCAAAGGAGATTGGGAGGCGCTTCGGATTGGTTGTTTAGCATTCATCCCTTCCCCGGAACG
>CADCPN010000039.1 GCA_902803375.1 uncultured Erysipelotrichaceae bacterium
GAATCCGCACGGCAGCACGCCGACCGAACCTTGGACCCGCGATCAGGTCTACGAGAAGTTCCTCCATACGTATGTCTACAACGCCGGTCCGTTTATGTCGACCAACGATGAACAGCTTGTGAAGAATCACTCCGACGTCACCTACTATTTCGATGAAATCTCTTGGGGCAAGACCTATGATGGCGATTTCATCAAAGAAATTCCTGGCCTGAAAACTAGCTATGACGGCACGGTTACAAAGACCTTGCCGGTGCCGCAAACCGCCCTTGTCTCGGATGGCTTGATCTCCAGGACGCAAAAACTTGATTCTGCGGTAATCGAACGTAAAGACGGCGAAACCTGGACTGCGCTAACCCCCGATTCTAATAACGAAGTCGATATTTCGAAGGAAGGCGCCTACCGCGTTGTCGCAAAGCTTGAAGGCTACAAAGATTACGTCTTTGAATTCGTTGTTGAGAACCTCAGCAACGTCATCTACGACTTTGCAAGCGATGAGACCTATGGTGAAAACCCGCCATATGGCTTAGGTTATCCAGCCTCTTCTGCCAAAGTGCAATTTGACTACCACAATGGCGGCTCTAACTGGATGGCCAGTTTCACTGGACAAGATGGCGTGACGGAATACGGCGTCCAAAAAGCCGCAAGGGCCCAATCTGTCCTTCGCTTCGACATCGGCCATACCCCTTTCGAATTTGATTACATCAAGGTTCGCGTTTACTTCGAGACAAGCTCCGCGGAGAAAATGCGTATCTATTCGGGCTATTCCCCGATCTGCGAAGGAACAAACGCCCTTCCTGCCAATGCCTGGACTGATTTGGTCATCCGCCGTGAAAGCCTAGCTACCGCCGGCGCTACCATGTACAAAGATGGCTTAACTGGCGGAAGCGGTGTGGAAAATTTCTATTCCGATTGCTTCGGAATCCCGGGATACAACAACCAAAACTGCTTCAATTTCCAAATGTATAACGGAGACACCGCGGCGTTGCTGCAAGACGTTACGGTCTATATCTCCCGCATCTCCTATGGAGTCGATGCCTAATTAACTACTTTTCCGTTCTTCCCAGTTTTGGTTAATCCATCAGGGAGGGGCGGATCCAATATGAAAGAAAGGAGATAACTACAACAATCAGAATTCTAAAGACGACCCAAAAAATGAAAGCCCAGCCATTTTTCTAGAAGGATGGGCGAGTTATTTAGGTCTTCCCGTTTTTAAGCCGTTTAAAAAGCCCTAAAACAAGGAAAAAAGTTCGGTTAATTATTGGGCTTATCCGAACAAAAAAAACAGAAATGAACAAAAAGCAGAAAGTCTTATCCGTCGCTTTGCTGGCCGCTGCTATGGGCGCTGCCAGCACCGCGATCCTTTCTCAGCAGGATTCTTTCTTTGCGGCGGGGGTTGGAACCGAATGCACACACCATGTCGGTAACCATTACAACGCTGTGATTCCCACTGGGGAAACCAAAGGCAGCAAAGAATATTGGGTTTGCTGCAAATGCCACAATCATTATTTTGAGGCCGGTGAAGGCAACACCTGGACCGACGCAGGCACCCCAAGCCATGATTTCGTTGATAGCCTCGAGGAAAACGATGATCGCTTAATCGCGAAGAAAAGCATTGTTGGTACCACCATTTACGATTACACCTCGCCTGAGGAGCACGGAGAATTTAACATCAATAACCATTGGCCGGCTTCCGTGTCGACTTGGGTACAGGAATTCAAAGGCGAATATGGCGTCCAAAAAGGCGGCGATGTTGAAAGCGTTCTTCGTTTCGATATCGGTGCAACTCCGTTTGAATTCGACTATGTCGTTGCTCGCGTTTATTTTGAGACCGCAGCCACGGCAATGAAAGTTTACTCTCACTATTCTCCCATTACTGAAAGCATTGCCACGAATCAATGGGTGGATTTGGTTATCAACCGTTCCGCAATCATGACTGGCGGTTCTAACCATGGCGTCGCGGGCGGCAGATACGATACAGAAGAAAACTTCTATAGCGATGTGTTTGGCAGTATTGGGCATACCCAGCAGAATTCTTTCAATTTTGAACTTTATCAAGCCGGCACCTCGAACCTCGCCGACACTAGGACGTACATCTCTTCCATTTCTTATTTGAAAGACAATAGGCCAGCTAATGCTTTCCGGACTTTCGACAATGCGTCTGATGTCGATTCTGCCGGCTTGTTATTTGATACCACTCGCACCGGCCACGGCGGAGCGTCCTATCTCCTTACCTACGAAGGAGAGGTCGGCGTTGCGAGAGCGAATAACGAACAGGCATATTTCAGCTTCTCGCTTTGGAATAGCAAGTTTAAATTCGATTCCGTCGTTGTCCGTAACTACTTTGAGAGTTCTACCGAGGACAGCATTGCAGTTTATACGGGAGATGTGCTTGTCCGCGACAACGTCCCAACCAATAGGTGGGTCGATATTGAAATCCCTTACGAGGCGATTGCCAATGCAGGAAGCCATTATTTCAAAGGCCACACCAATTTGGTCCCCGCTTATCCGCGAAGTGAAGACAAGATGTATAACGAAATCTTGTTCGGTGACTCTGCCTGGTGGGCTGAAGACGTCTTCTATTTTGAGACCAAGACTGATTCCAGCTCCAGCAGAGTAGATGCAAATACCCGCGTCTATTGCTCCGCCATCTCCACGACTCCGTATACTGAGAACAAACCCACTGTCTTTTATGGGTTCTCATCTGAAAATAGCGACGGCACTGATTGGGCTAAAGCAACTTATGCAATGCCGGGACCTGCTTCTTGGCTTCCTACCTATGCCGGGGAAACCGGCGTAATCGCTAGCACGTCCGCGGTCAACGACTTTGGCGTTCATATGGCTGATAATAAAACCGATACTTCGCCGAAATTCGATTCCATCATCCTGAAGCTATATTTGGAGAATGCCGCATCTTCTTCCGTTGCGTTCTATTGCGGAAACGTTCTTGTGAAAGATAGCGTTCCAACCAATACTTGGACTAACGTTGAAGTCCCGCTATCCGTTTTCTTGGATGAGGGAAGCTATATTTACACCAAGCGTCCGGATCTGAAAACTATGGCCAATACCGATCAAATCTGGGATGTCATTTATGGTGATGTCTCATGGCGTAATTCGCAGGTTATGCGTTTCCAGACCTACAATTCGACCGAAGAGGGGAAGACCGCTGTTAACAATATGGTCTACATTTCCTCCATCTCCTATCGCCCGTACACCGGCGCATAACCAAAACGACTAACTTGCCCCCGGGCAACCGGGGGCTATAACCACTATGCAAATTCAAATTATTGCCGAACCCGCACTATTGCCTGGAATTAAAGAGCTTGAAACACAGCTCCGTTTTGAACTTGCCCCTAATGGTTATGCCATCGAATTAAGAAGGGCCCAAGGAAGCAAGATGATTATTGACTGCAAGGAAGAAAAGGCTGTTGTCCTTTATCCGTGTGATCATCTTGCTTTCAAGGGCCTTTCCTTGGCTTTGGAGTTTGCCAAGCAGAACCGTCACATTGAAATCGAGCCGCGCATAGAGAACCTTGGAACGATGCAGGATTGCGCCGATGGCATGATGTCTGTAGAGGGCATCAAGGAGATGATCCGTCAAAGCGCAATGCTAGGCTATTCCTATTTAGGCTTATATACCGAGGTTACTTATCCTGTTGAAGGCGAGCCTTATTTCGGCTACAAAACCGGTAAGTTCAGCAAAGGTGAAATCTCGGAGATGCTCCGCTATGCCAGCCTATTCTCGATTGAAATCGTCCCCTTCGTGCAAACCCTTGGCCACATGGCTCAACTTTTTAAGTGGGGGAATTACTACGAGATCTCCGATATAAACAACACGCTTTTAGTTGAGTTTGATAAGACTTACGTCCTTTTGGAAAAAATGCTAAAGAGCTTGAGAGAACTTTTTGCGACACCTCGCATCAGCCTTGGCATGGATGAGGCCTACTTCATGGGCCATGGTCGTTTCCATTGGTTTGTTAACGACCGGTATCCCTCTCAGGTCGACTTGTTTTTGACGCATCTCAAAAAGGTTGTGGAACTAGCTAATAAATATGGCTTTACCCAGCCGGAAATTTGGTGTGACAACCTTTTTGAAATGGAGTTCAAAGGCTATATCTACCCACCAAAGGAAATCTTCCACCCTTGGGCAGAGACGGTAAAGGAAAGAATCCCCCCTAACGTCACCTTCCGCATGTGGAATTACGCATTGACGGATAAAGGGGAATTCGACCGTTGCTATAGCCTGGTTAAAGGGCTAACCAAAAACATTTCCTTCGCCGGCATTTGTCATGGATACGCTTCCTTTGCCCCTGAAAATAAGAAAAGCAGGAGGAGCTTGGACGCGATTATTGATGGTTCGCTCTCAAACGGCATCAATGATGTATTGCTGACGAGGTGGGAGACGATAGCTTCCCCTTTGGCGATGATTCCGGCGTTCTTTGAATATAGCGAGAGCGCGTGCGTCAATAGCGGCTATAGCAAAGAAGAGCGCTCCCTCTTCTTATATGGATATGGCTACGACGAACTTTATAAGCTCGATGCACCAAATGAAGCGAATTTTGGCGTCAGCGATGAAAGCGTCGGCGAGACGAACCTCCCCTTCTACGCCCTGGCCGATGATTTATTGCTGGGCATTAACGAAAAACATATTCCGGAATCGTCTGCTTACTATTATGCGAAACTGGAAAAAGAGCTATTCAAATTGTCAAAGCGCGATAGCGTCCTCTCTCACGTCTTTGCCTTCGAAGCTGAACTTTGCCGCGTATTAAAAGAAAAGATCCCTCTTATCTTCGACATAAGGCGACTCTACCTTGCCAAGGACAAAGATGGCTTAAGGGAGATCACGGAGAAAATCCCAAGCCTCGTCGACTCGATCAGACGCTTCTACAAAGCCTATAAGCAAGAATGGCTTACTTACGCGAAACGTGAAGGATTTGAGCTGTTCGAACTGCGCTTCGGTGGGATGATGCTAAGAATCGATGCTGTTCGCGAAATCCTTCTTGGCTACATAAATGGGGAAACGGATGTCATCCCCGAACTTGAGGAAGAGCGGCTGCCCCTCGCCCCCGGATTAGAAAACAAAGTAATCTGCAACAAGGATTTCGACGGCATTGCCGTTGGTAGAAAGACGAGACTATGAAAAATAAACAAGGATACTTTGACGACAATAATCAGGAATACGTCATCACCGACATGTTCCCCCGCCGCGACCTTTTGAATTATCTATGGAACGGGGAGACCGTCTGCGCGTTGACGCAGTTTGGAGACGGCAATTGCTGGGTTAAGGTCGGACAAGGCAGGCGTCAGCTCGATATGGGGCCGAGACTGGTCTATATCAAAGATAACGAAACTGGTGCCTATTATTCTGCAAACCGCAATTTTAAACGCGAGCAGTATGAGCGCTTTGAGGCTCATGTCGGCCTTGGATACCACAAGGTTATTTCATGTCATGATGAGCTGGAATCATCTTATAGCCTCCTAGTTCCCTTAAAAGGCAATGCATTGCTGCAGAAAATCGAAATCAGAAATATGTCCAAGGCGAAGAAAAGCCTTGAGGTTGTATTGCTGAACACCCCGACGCCAATGCTGGCGGGACATGCCTATGATGAAGCTAAGCGCGCAGAGGAATTTGAGGGAATCATCTATTCCTATATTGGCCAGGGCATTCACGCGGAATACCCTTACCTATGGATGGCCTCCGAAAAGAAGATTCAGGCCATTGAGGTTTCGCCGCACCGCTTCCTTGGCAATTATCGCGGATACGAAGAACCTTTGGCTTTGGACAGCGGACTATCCAATAAAGGTAGCGGTGCCGAACCATCCTATATCGGTGCGATGCAATTTCATCTAGAACTGCAGCCGGGTGAGACTTGGGAGAACGAAGTGGCGCTAGGCATGGCCAAAGACCCAAAAGACGCCGCTGCTCAGGCAGAAGAATTCGTCGCGAAAGACCGCTTTGAAGAAGAACTGGATTTGCAAAAGAAAAAGAACGCCTCTTATTCCAACGTGTTTACTTTGGAATCTCCGGATTCCGTGCTTAACTCCCAGGTCAATTTCTGGCTAAAGCGCCAGACGGCACTAGGCAAAGACTGGGGGCGTGTATATGGCAAAGGCTTCCGTGATGTCACGCAAGACATTACGGCGTTTGTCTCTATGGACGTGCCTCTTGGCAAGCAGAGGCTTCTAACCATCCTCAAACATCAATATGAGGACGGGAATCCGATCCGCATGTTCGAGCCGGATTACCTTTATCCGTATAACGACGGCGCATCTTGGATTCCGGCGGCTTTGCTTTCGTATATCAACGAAAGCGGAGATACCGATGTTTTGAAATGCAAGGTCCCGTATCTCCCTGGCAAAAGCAGCGAGCATTGGAATACGCAAGATGGCGTGTTCTTCTATCGAGAATACGTTGGAACCGACTATGAAGAATCGGTTTTCACCCATGTTAAAAAAGGCGTTGATTACCTTCTTTCCTCAAAAGGGGAGAGGGGCCTAATTCTCTTCTTGGGCGGCGATTGGAACGATTCCATGAATACCGCAGGACTTGAAGGGAAGGGCGAAAGCGTTTGGCTAAGCATCGCCACCGTCAAGGCGATAAATGAATGGATTGAAATCCTCCATTATGCGAAACGAGAGGACCTTGTTCCGTATTATGAAACCAAACGCGATGAGCTTAAGGCCGCCATTTTGAAATTTGGCGTAGACCGCGATCACCTTATTTATGGCTATGATGACCTTGGAAGAACTATTGGCGCAAAAGAAAGCCGCGGCCCACATATATTCCTCAACCCGCAGACGTGGGCGGTATTGGCTGGGCTATCCGATAAAAAAACGCTTGAGCTTTATATGGATTCCGCTGAATCGGAATTAAGGTGTGACTACGGCTATTTGCAATGCTTCCCTTCCTACACCGAAGGGGATGACCACATTGGACGCATTAGCTATTTGAAGCCAGGGATAGTGGAAAACGGTGGCGTTTATAACCATGGAGTCGCCTTCAAAATCGTCGCCGATTGCCTTTTGGGCCATCCCGATAAAGCTTACGAGTCTTATCGAATGATTCGCTTCGATAACGAGAAGAATCCAGATAACGGAATGGAGCCTTACGCCGTAAGCAATATGTACATCGGCCCGGAGAATCCCTACCAAGCTGGCTATGCCCCGATGAGCTGGATCACCGGCACGGCGGGTTGGATTTACCGAGCGATGACGGAATACGTGTGCGGAGTTCAGCCGGTGGGCGATGGCCTTCGCATCGTTCCATGCCTCCCCAGCTCCTGGCACTCCCTGCGCGTGACTAGGGTCCTGCAAGGCACCACGTTCCATTTGGAGTATCTCGAAGGCGATGAAGGGTACTTAGAGGAAAACGGCAAGCGCCTTGACTCTAATACGATCGCGCTTAACGAGAATAAGAATCGCTATATCACCGTGCATTTTGTACACGAAGAATAAAGGATGCTTTTATGGAAAACAAAGTTCTGAAAATCGCTTTAATTGGCTTGGGACAAAGAGGCAATGGCCTTCTCACGAACCTCCTTTGCCTTGAAGAAGTAGAGGTGGCTTATATCTGTGACCTCTTCCCTGAACGCATTGAAAAAATCAAAGCCAGAATCGCGGAAGCGAACAAGCCATCTCCGGTCGGATTCGCCAACTACGAAGATGTCATTGCGGCTAAACCGGACGCCATCCTTGTGGCAACGAGCTGGTCCAATCACGTCAAAACGGCTTTGGCGGCCATGTCCGCCGGCATCCCCGTCGCCATTGAAGTCGGCGGTACGCATAATATCGAGGATTGCTGGAAATTGGTCGATTGCTATGAAAAGACCAAAACGCCGTTCATGTTCTTGGAAAACTGCTGCTATAACCGTGACGAAATTCTTGCGACTTCGCTGGTGAGGAACGGCAAATTTGGCGAAGTTGTTCATTGCTATGGAGAATATTGCCATGACTTGCGTGAGGAAATCGCGGGTGGCATCGATACCCATCACTATCGCCTGGAAGAATACAAACACCACAACTGCGATAACTACCCAACCCATGAGCTTGGCCCTATTGCGAAATTGCTGAATATCAACCGTGGAAACCGTTTTGTCCGTCTTGTTTCCATGTCCTCGAAAGCCAGAGGCATGAACGTTTATATCGACAAAACGGAAAAATACGCCAACCGCTTGGGCGGCACGCATTTTGACCAAGGCGATGTCACCACGACGATGATTCAATGCGAGAACGGTGAGACCATTCTCCTAAAACTTGATACCACGCTCCCGCATCTATATAGCCGTGGATTAAGGATTGAAGGAACCCTTGGCTGCTATGATCAAAATGCGCAGCACGTTAACATCGATGGCACCATCAACGATGAAGAGTTCTTGCAAGACGGCAAATTCTTCCAAAACCAGAAGGAATATTCCGAATACCTTTCCGATGATTGGAGGAACATTACCAAAGAGCAAATGGAAGCAGGCCATGGCGGAATGGATTATGTGATGCTTAAGCATTACTTCCATTGCATTCGTGACCACCTCGAAATGCCGATCGACGTTTATGATGCGGTGTCTTGGATGGTGGTCACCGCTCTATCGGCGGAATCGATTGCAAAAGGGTCTATCCCGGTGGAATTTCCCGATTTCACTAGAGGGAAATGGAAGACGCGTCAGCCTGTTGACGTCATTGATCTCCCAAAAATCAGTTAGGTAGGTATTAGCAATGCAGGGTAAGTTTATTGGCATCGAAGAGGCGAACAATACTTTTGTTCTGGAAAAATCGTTCTTCCTTACGTCGACCACGCATGCGCGCTTGACGGCGACGGCACTTGGCGTTTACTTCTGCCAAATAAACGGAAAGAGGATCGATAAGAGAAAACTCGCCCCTGGCTGGACCTCTTATCCGCATACCCTGCTTACTCAGACATATGATGTTTCGCCTTTCTTAGCGAAGGGGGAGAACGTCATTACATTTGTCGTTAGCGGAGGCTGGTTTAATTCCGGCCTCGGCTTTAGCGGCGTCGAGAATCGCTTTAGATATGGAACGAAGTCCGCCATCTTTTTCGAACTCTCCACCGACGCTGATGAAGTGGTGAGCGACCTCTCCATGCGTGCAAGGGAGAGCGAAATCAAATCCTCCGGGCTCTATGATGGCGAGATTATCGACCTTCTTTCTCCGTGTCAGGAATTAACCCCAATCGAAGTGGAATGGGATAAAAACACCCTGGTCGAGCAAAAGCATGAACCGATTGTGGCTCAAACGCGTTTGCCCGCATTGAGAAAATTTATTAGTCCCAAAGGCGAGCTCATCTATGACTTTGGCCAAAACATCGCTGGAGTCGTTGAGATAAAAACTCCAAATGATTTTAGAGGGAGGATCGTTTTAGGCTTCACCGAGTCGCTTGATCACGGCTGTTTCTGGAAAGAATGCTCAAGAAGTGCCAAGGCGACGGATGTGATTTCCTGCGAAGGCGAGCACGTCATCACCCCGGAATTTACTTTCCACGGCTTCCGATATATGAGGATGGAAGGCGCCGACCTCCCGCTAGAAAACGTCACGGCAATCGCCCTTAGCAGCGCTTTGCGCCGCTTTGGCGAGATCAAAACATCTAATCCGCTGCTTCAAAAACTGCTGGACAACATCGTCTATACGCAGCGCAACAACAACATCGATATCCCATCCGATTGCCCGCAGCGCGACGAACGAATGGGATGGACGGGCGATGCCAACGTCTTCCTGGAAACGATGACGCTCAATTACGACATGAGCGAATTCATGAAGAAGTGGCTTCGCGACATGAGAAGCGATCAGGCGGAGACGGGTGAGATTTCACAAGTCGTTCCTGATTGCTTGGGGTGGAAAAATACCGCAGCCGCCTGGTGCGATTCCATCGTCATGGTTCCGTGGCAGCTATACGAGGACTATGGGGACATCTGCTTCCTAAGCGATAACTTTATTGCCATGAAACGCTATTTAGTCGCTTTTGAAAAGACGATGGTGGATGGCATTGTCGTCAACTCTCAGCAATATGGCGACTGGCTTGCCTTAGACCAAGAGCCCGGGTCTAAAGATGATGTCCACGGACGCACCGATCCTTACTATTTAGCGACCGCTTATTATCTTGAGATGCTGCGAATTGTTATCGAGGTCTCTCACCTTTTAGGTGATGTGGATTATCAGAAAGAGAAAGAGGGGAGGCGCGCATATGTTTTGTCGAAATTCCAAGACAAGTATTTTGACAAAGACGGCACTCTTTTGATCGATACGCAGACGGCGATGGCCATCGCTTTGGCCTTTCATCTTGCGCCTGGCAATAAAGAAGCGGAAGTCGCTGCCGCGTTGCATGAGGACGTCATGAAGCATTCCTACAAAGCCATCGCAGGCATTATGGGCATCAAATACTTGCCTTTTGCCTTGGCAGATAACGGCTATTGGGATGATGCGGTTAGACTTTTGCTAAACGAAGAGTACCCTGGGTGGCTACATGAAGTTAAATTAGGGGCCACGACAATGTGGGAAAGGTGGAATTCCATCGGCGAAGACGGCAACCCAAATCCGAGCGGCATGAATAGCCTTGACCATTATTTCTTTGGTTCGATTATGGCGTTTGTCTATCGCAGGATCTGCGGAGTGAATTTTGTCTCGCCAGGAAGAAAAGAAGTGACGCTAATGCCGCGCTATGCCTCGGGCATCGATCAGATCCATGCGATCTTCCATCTCCAGAAAGGCGATCTTGTCTCCGGCTATCGGAAAGAAGAAGGGGACATTATCTACACCTTTGATGTACCGCAGGGCATAAAAGCGTCTTTGCTGTTGCCCGGCGAAGAAAGCGTTGAGCTGGCCCCAGGCTATTATGAAATTAAAAGAGGGAATTAACTCTTATGCTATATAAAGAATTAAAAGTATTGAGCGAATATGAAGGAGATACCTTTTACGAATGCTCGCAAACTGTCCTAGACATCTATCCGCAAGATTGCGTCGTTTTAAACAATCCAGCTTATTCTTGCTGCAAAGAAAGCCATGATTCCAACACGCGGATGGACGTAGTTTTCTACGTAAAGAACAAGAAGAACATCGTTTTCGACTTCAAAGGGGCAATCCTTAGGCTGCATGGCCTCATGCAGCCGTTCATCTTCGATGGATGCGAGAATGTGACGGTGAAGAATGTTATTGTGCAGTTTACCCGCCCCTTCACGACGGAAATTGAGGTAATCCATTCCGAAAAAACCTGTTTGCGAGGACGCCTAAGCAAAAATACGCCCTGTGAGGTTGATGAAGAGGGACGACTTATTCCGATTGGCGAGAATTATCGCTGTGAAATTCTTGATAAGGCCCCGGTGTTTTTAGAAGCCTTCTTGCATGATGAGACTCACCGTGGGGACGGCTTGAGCCTAGTCATCTTTGGCAAACATCCAACCCCTGACCCCAAACTTCCTTGGCTCGCATATACAAGCCATCTTACCGCGCGTTTTGATGGCGAAGATATTTTGCTTGAAGGAGATAATGTCCCCCTTGTCCGCGACGACGCCATTGTTGCGATCAACCATGAGACCCGCCGCTATTCGACCGCGTATTTCCTTGAGTGCATAAACGTCCGCATCGAGAATTTCCGCTTAGTGGATGGCCCGGGCATGGGCATCCTCCCTTTCCGCTGCAAAAACGTCTATATTGACGGCCTTAACATGGGGTACGACCAATATTCCCTTGGCGTCACTTGCAATTGCGCGGATGCGATTCACGCGGTTAGCTGCTCTGGCGATTTCGTTATCAGGAACAGCGTAATCGGGGGAATGCTTGACGATGCGCTAAACATACACAGCAATTTCTTCCAATACGTTTCTAGCGATGGCAACAGGATCAAGGTTGTCAACAAAGGCTCGGTCTGCAAAGAGTACCGCATCTTCGCCAAAGGCGATTCCATTCGCATTTCTAAGCCGAATACCGTTGAGCAGGTTGGCGATGACTATAAGATTACGGGCATCGAACGAATCGATGACACCCACTTCTGGTTCGTTTGCGACAAAAAGGTCCCCGCTTTTGAGGAAGGGTCTCTTGTGGAAAACATTTCCACGCAGCCAAACGTTCTCATCGAGAATTGTCGCTTCCAGAACGGAAATACGCATCTGAGGTTCCAATCGCGCGGCAATATCGTGATGAAGGATTGCGATTGCCAGCTGGAGGTGTTGCTGACAGGCGATACCAACTATTGGTATGAGTCTAGCCCGTGCGAAAACATGTTAATCGAGAACGTTAAATTTAGCGGCTGGCTCGGCAACATTCTTGTAATCCCGGAATTTAAGGCAACCGATGCCGCAAAGTATTACCACAAGAATCTAACGGTTAAGGACTGTTCGTTTGAACTAAGCAATGTTTTAGAAGGGCGAAACCTTGAACATCTCCTATTTGAGAATAACGTTAATTCTAAGGGTGAGAAAATGACGATAACCCTGACTGCTTCCGGAGTAATAGAGGCCGAAAATGCCGAGATTATCAGGAAATAAAAAAATGTTAACTTTGGCGATTGTGGGCTTTGGAAGCCGTGGCAGGATGTTTGCCGATTTAATAAGCCAAGACAAACGCGTTAAGCTTGTTGCCGTCGCTGATGTAAGCGAAAGCGCCATAAAGGTAGCAAAGGAAAAATATCAGCTTCCGGAGGAAGCGCTGTTTTCTTCGGCGGAGGAGTTTTTCTCAAAAGGAAAAATCGCAGATGCCTTATTCCTATGCACTCAGGATGCCGAGCATTACGAAATGGCGATGAAGGCGTTACGACTTGGCTATGACATCTGCTTAGAAAAACCAGCGGCCGTGACGGAAAAACAATGCATTGCCATTCGCGAGCAGGCCAATAGGCTTGGCCGCAAGGTGATGCTGACGCACGTCTTGCGCTATGCGCCGTTTTATCAGTACATTCGCCAAGCGATTCTGCAGAAGAGGATTGGCGAGGTCGTCACCATCAATCAAACCGAGAACATCGCATACTGGCATTTTGCGCTCAGCTATGTTCGCGGGCCTTGGCGGAACATGGAAGAGAGCAGCCCCACAATTATCGCCAAATGCTGCCATGATCTCGACATCATCCGTTGGCTCCTTGGCGAGAAGTGCGTATCCGTTTCCTCGTATGGGGGACTTTATTACTATAACAGAGACCATGCGCCGAAAGGCTCGGCTTGCTTCTGCGCGGACTGCGATGAAAAAGTGCGTGAATCTTGCTTATATAACGCCTATAAGATTTACCCGGAAAGGCTGAAATATTCGGTACTCGGCGGTACGGCCCAATACGTTGGACGCGATATCAAAAAGATCATCGATAACCGCGAAGGCACGATTTCTCGCTGCGTTTTCCATGGCGACAACGATGCCGTTGATCACCAAGTCGTAAATATGCAGTTCGAGAACGGGAAAACCGCACACTTAACCATGACGGCATTCTCGCAACGTTGCTACCGCTATATCAAAGTTCATGGGACCGAAGGCGAAATCGAAGGAGACGTTGACTCCGGAATCTTGACTTACACTCGTTTTGGGCAAGAGCCAATCCAAATTAACGTCGAGCAGGAGAAGACCTTTAACAAAGACGCGATTGCGCTAGCTGGAGGGCACGGAGGCGGAGACTATTATTTGTTCAACGATTTCATCGATTACGTCACCGTGAATTCAAAAAGCCCGACTAGGACGACGATCGATGATTCCATGGAATCTCATATCATGGGCTTTAAGGCGGAAGAAAGCCGCCTCCATGATGGAAAGGTCATGAAGATAAAATGAAAAGAGAAGAGCTGCGCATTCGCGATCCTTTTGTTTACAAAGAAGACGGGGTCTACTATGTCTTAGGAACGACCGGGGATGATCCCTGGGGCGTCGGGAGCGATTTCGCATTGTATAGAACGAAGAATTTCTCTGAGCTCGAATTCGTTGCTAACTTGGTGGAGCCAAATACGCTTGAGGGGTATAGCAACCGCTGGGCGCCAGAGCTCCATCGCTATCGCGGGGAGTATATTCTTATCGTCTCGTTGTTTAGAGAAGATCTAGGGCGTGGCTCGATGATCTTGACTTCATCCTCTCTCGATAAGCCCTTTACGCCTTTAACGGGAGAATACATTACCCCCGCCCATTGGGGCTGCTTAGATGCGACCTTATTCGTCAGCGATGGCGTTCCCTACCTTTGCTTTTCCAACGAATGGACCACACCGATTAGCCAAGATGGCGATGGCAGTCTTTTCATCGCGCGCTTAAGCGATGATTTGACTCGTCTTGAAGAAACGCCGAAAAAGATTATTTCGGGCAAGAACTCCAATATCGCAATTGAGGTTTCTGGCTTCGGGCACACAGGCTTTATTGCCGAGGGCCCGTGGCTTTATGAAAAAGATGGCAAGGTTATTCTCCTTTGGTCGACGATTACGAAAACCGGGTATTCTGTTGTCAAAAGCTTAGCTTCAAATCCGTATGGCCCTTATGGCGACACCCATGTCATATTCGAAAAAGATGGCGGGCATTGTATGATGTTCACGCCTTTTGACGGCAAGGAACTGCTCACGTTGCATCAGCCAAACGTTACGCCAAATGAAAGAATGCAGATATATACCTTTATCGAGCTGCTTAAAAATGAAAATTAAAGTTATAAAGAACAACGACGAAGTTCGTTTTGTGGATTCTAGAGACGGCCGCTGCATTTTCAACCAGGGCAGCCTCTCCGTTGCCTACACCTTGAAAAGCGAGGATGTGACGAAAGGGGTTCGCTACAATGGCTGTTCGCCTTATGAAGACCATAGCGATCCCTTGATTCTTACTTCCTCCAACGCCAACGCGCTGCTATCGAAAAAGCTCAAAGCGAAAGTAGAGCTGGAAGACGTGGAAAATGGCGTCGTCGTTTCCCTTGACTGCGAAAGCGAATTGATAAGCGAGCTAGGGCTGAACCTTCCTTTGGATTTCATGGGGAAAACCGGTTCGGACCATTACATGCATCAATATTTGTTCTCTAGCCCTTATCGGAGCGAGGATGAACGTTATAAATACTGCTATTTAGAAAAGCCGGATGGAAATAACCTGTTTGTTCTGTTCTTGTCGGAAGCAGATGGCTGGAAGATGGATTATTCCCCTTATGTTGGCGGACATTACTTCGTTAATCTGCAAATTCTCGCCAATTTTGACCGCGCATATGGAACAGGCTCTGCTCGCACTAAGCTAAAAATAGCGTTATTGGCCGTCTCTTCCATTGAGGAAGGCGTTAATTTGGCGACAAAGATGCTGCACGTCCCCGCTGCCATTTATCGGCTGAGCTATACCTTTGATGGCACCGCAAAGATCGAAGTGGTCGGCCATTGCGACAAGGCGGTCGTGAAATATGACAACGGCGAGACCGCGGTTGTATTTCCTGAAAACGGGAAAGTCACCATCCATAACGCATGTCGCAAGACCTATGTAATTCCCTTTTTTGGCCAAACCCAAGGAATGGATTGCTCGATCTGGGGCTATGGGGACCTTGATAAGGAATGGGAAAAAGTAGCGGAGCACATCGCGACGTCCGGCCTTTTTCCGACGAAGGATAATGCCTGCGAAGGCTCATGCTATGTTTCGACCTTGCTGCGCTTCATGCTTAAGCATGGACGCCGCAAGGAAATGGACAAAATCATCAGCGAGTTCATGGAGACGTTTTTGACCACCGACGAGAGCAAAGCCGTAACAAGGCTAACCATTTTCGACAAGCCTCAAAACGGGTATCCCGCCTACCACGAATACAACGCATGCCGGATTCAAGAGCAGATGTTTGGAATCACCATCCTTTTGGATGCCTATCGGCTATATGGCGATGAACGTTACTATACCTATGCGGTAAACGCCTTGAACACCATTCTTGACACCTATCAGAAGGAAGACGGCAGGATTGAAACGCCCCATATTGGAAAGATGGAAGATTACTCGACGGTTTGCTGTCTGATAATTCCGATCGTGGATATGTCGCTATTCGTTAAAGATAGAGATCCCGCCCTGTCAGAAAGATATCGCAAAGCGGCCAAATCACTGGCTAGCTATATCAATAACCGCGGCTTCCATTTCCCGACGGAAGGCGGGGACACCGATTTGGCGGAAGAGCAGATGGAGGATGGCTCCATCTCCTGTTCAGCGCTGTCGCTTTTGTATTATTGCGCCCGCATCGAAGTCGTTCCCGAATTCGTGGAAATGGCTAAGAAGATTTTAGATTTCCACGAAACGTGGATGATGAAGACCTTTGACTGCAACGTCTATCGCTCTTCTTTGAGATGGTGGGAAACGCGCTGGGAAGGCGACGAAGATGGACCGGCCCTATGCTGCGGCCACGGTTGGACGATTTGGCGCGCCGAAGCGGACTATTGGTACTACGTGATAACCGGAGATCAAAAAGCCTTGTCCAATGCCCTTTCCTCCTTTACCAGCAACTTTGCCAAAGTGGATAAAGAGGGACGAGAGCGGGCGATTTACCAAATGGACTACATCACGGGAGGCGGCTTTTCGGAAAAGGATGGGATTCGTTACGAAATCGCACCACGTTTCCCAAGAAAAGAAGATAGGAGTACTTCCTATTACGTTTGGATCCGCGCGGCGGAGACTATTCTGAAATAGGTTTATAAATCTACGAGCCTCATTTAATGGAATCGGAAATAACAAGGAGCAAATATGATTAACAGCAAACGCATCCATCTTAAGGACATCTATAACCTTGAAGGCGGCGAATTGGATATTATGGCTTTGCCATACCCCTTTGATGGAGAGGTTGATGCATTGCCTTGGTCAAGACCGGCCATGATCGTCGTTCCTGGTGGCGCCTACCAAATGGTGTCTGAGCGCGAGGCCGATATTGTCGGCACGCGGTATCTATCTTTGGGCTACCAGGTATTTGTTTTGCGCTATAACTACGCCCCTATTTCACATTACCCTGAGCCTTTGCTTGAACTTGCATCGAGCGTGGATTACATCAGGCATCACGCAAAGGAGCTGCATGTCGATCCAGAGCGCATCTTCGCGGTGGGCTTTTCCGCGGGCGGACATCTCGTGGGCGATTTGGCCGCGGAATGGAGCTTGCTGAAGGAAAGACATGGCTTTGAGGGCGACGCGAAGATCAATGGAATCGTCTTGGCATATCCTGTTGTCTATCCGGAGGGCCATCCGCTGACCTTCGCCAATTGCCTTGGAGGGAAAAAACTTGAGGATTACCCTTGGCTAAGCTTGGATACTTCGGTTTCGAAGCATAATCCTCCCGCCTTCATTTGGAGCACGAACGAAGACACGTTGGTGCCGTGCGAGAATTCTTTGAAATACGCCCTGGCTCTTCGCAAGGCCAAAATCAAATTCCAGTTGTGCGTTTACCCCTATGGAGAGCATGGCCTCTCCACGGCGGAAGAGGAGATCAACGAACGTTATTACCCGCAGGGCTCTTGGGAATCCGCTAAACGCTGGATCGATGAAAGCGATGCCTTTCTTCGCAGTCTGAAGTCTAAGTAACGATGAAAGAGAATGTTAAAAATCACCGTCTTGGGCGATGACTTTTTCCCTGTCGAGGTTTTCTTCGCAGTCGAATATAGCTCTATTTTAGAAGATGGACTTCCGAAGAGATTAGGCTTGGCCAGGTCGCTTATTGAGAGCGAGAGCGCGCTTTCGGTATGCGGTTGGCATGATTTTGACATATCGCAAGAAGACCTGACCGAAGTAGTCTGGGCTAGAAAAGCTAAGCTTATTGGCGATATCGATGATGGAGAGGGCGCTGGAGCGGAGCATCTCCTTAGCCTTCTCGATTTTCAGAAAGCGGTAATGATCGATGACGCCGTGGCCAGATAGCTTTTTGTAATGGGTGCACAGATAGGACTTGCCATAGCCTAAGGCGTCTGCGATCTGCTCAAGCGAAAGGCAGACATAGAGATTTTCGGCAAGATAGTCGTTCACCTTCTTTACGAATTTTTGATCAGCCACCTCGCTAGGCAAACTAGAGAAATCGTTCTCTGGCGCCTTGGTATCGCTGCGCAGCAAGCTGATGAGCAGAATCTCCAGATAGTTTTTGATGAGCTGCTCTCCCCCGAGTATCGGATGTTCCAATAGCCGCATTTTCTTTAGGGAAGGATCGCTAAAGGGGATATCGAAGGTGGCTCTTGCCTCTGCAACGATTTGATAAATCAAAGCGGACGCAGAGCGAGAAAGCGTGAGCACTTTATCTCTGAAATAGTCCATTGCGCGGGCATTCGCCTGAAAGGAAGCGATGAAGACATTCGGCGCATTTTTGCCATTAGAACGCAAGCCATGAGATTCGTTTGGGGCGTGAAAGGTCATTTCTCCTTGGCGAAGAATGTATTCATGGCCTTCGCGGTGACAAAGGATATCGCCTTTATCCGCATAGACGATTTCCCAAAAAGGGTGGGATTCCGTCTCGGAAACAAAGCCACGACTAAACTCGAAATAATGGATTGTGTAGATTTTCGCTATGGACAAGATGTTCCTTATCCGATGCTCATGATAGGTAACCATGCAAATATTTTGCACACAAACAAGATGCAAAATAAATCTATGTTTTTAAGAAATAACACCTATGAAGCCCCTTATTGCTTCGGTTCTATAATGCTGAGGAATAGGAGCTGCATATGAATGTGTTAGCAATTGGTGCGCATCCCGATGATATCGAAATCGCTTGCGCAGGCACTCTGGCAAAGTGCGTAAAAAGGGGCGATAAGGTTATCGTTTGCCATTTGTCCACGGGCAATCTTGGCCACGAAATCATTCCACCCGACGAATTAACGAAGATTCGTAGACAAGAAGCCATCGACGCCGGCAAATTGGCTGGCATCGAGGTGATTGAAGGCGGATTCGACGACTTGGAGATCTATGCGGATAACGCGGAAGCCAGAAATAAGGTCGTGGAAGTGATACGTTACGCAAACCCTGACTTCATCATCACCCACAACCCGGATGATTACATGCCAGACCACGTCGCGACGGCGAAGCTCGTATTCGATGCTTCCTTCGCCGCCACCGTTCCTGGCTATGAAAAGGGGAAGGGCAAGAGAGCTAAGCTCGTTCCAATCTTCTATATGGATACCTTGGCAGGCGTGAACTTCGTCCCTGAGGTATTCGTGGACGTCAGCGATGTCATCGACCTGAAGATGGAGATGCTTAATTGCCATAAGAGCCAACTCGTTTGGATGAAAGAGCATGATGGCATCGACTTCGCGGATATGGTGAAAACCTGCTCCCGTTACCGCGGCTATCAATGTGGCGCGGCCTATGCGGAAGGATTCCGCGCTTGCAAATCGTATTTAAAGGGAACGACGAAACGTTTGCTCCCAGAATGAAATAAAGGATAAAGAAATGGATTTCAATTCTACTGTCAAAGGAAGCTTGCTTGAAGGCTTCTACCCCGAAGGCTGGGATTTTCAAAAGATCAATGAGATCACCGGCATCGACCCGGAGAAGATTTCTGAGCCTCAGCCGTTCTGGAATAAGGATTTCGTCCCGCTTGCATGCGAAAGCGTCACCGAATTCAATGCGAAGATGGGCTTTGAAATCGCCGAGCAGATTCGCCTTGCTCGCGAAAGAGGCGAAAAGATCATGTTCATTCTTCCTGTCGGCCCGATGGGAATGTATCAGTGGGCCGTTTACTTCCTAAGAAATTGGAAAGTCCACTGCGATCACGTCTATTGCTTCAATATGGACGAATGGGCCGATGGAGAAGGCAACACCATCACCGGCGAAGCCTCCTTCCAGAGCGCGATGGAGAAAGCGTTCTATGAGCCGCTAGGCGAATACACTGTTCCGAAGAATCAGCGCAACTTCGCCACCAAAGACAATCTCCCAACCTATCCTGAGAAATTTGCCAAGCTAAGAGCGGAAGGCGCAAAGCTCGTCTTGGTCTATGGCATTGGCAGAATGTGCCACATCGCATTCTGGGAGCCGATGATCGGCGAGGAGTTCGCAACCGATGAGGAGTGGCTGAAGCAGCCCTACCGCATCGGCGTCAAGCTTCATCCGCTCACCATTGAGCAGAACGCCATCACTTCCTTCCGCAGCCGCACCAGTTTAGTCCCCTGCCGTGCCAACAGCATCGGCCCGGGCTTGATGTTCACCGCTGATTATTGCATCGGTGGCGCCGATGGCGCCCTCTCCCGTGGCATGCAGTGGCAGGGCATGAGCCTCTGGATGACTCTCCGCTATGGCCCAGATCGCCACGTCACTTCCAGCTTCATCCCAACCTTGCCTGGAAAATTGTTCTATCTCAAGGAACTCGCTGGTCCGCTTTGCCCAGACGCAAACTGATAAAAGGCGTCTCTTAACGTGTGATTGAGTCGCTGATTCCGTTAAATGGATCAGCGACCATCCGCGAGGCAGCCAACTTGATTTTCGCTATGAGGTTCCATGGCAATTTGACTGCCAGTTACTCATAGAGCCAGCATTTTCTTTGATGGCAAAGAAAAGCGTTACCTACAAGCCCAGCGTTCCTAAGGACCAATCTAAGGGGGCGGTGGGCGCGATAGATGCCTTTTCCCCGCGCTTCTATTGCGCCCTTAACTTAAGGCGATTCGACAAAAGAACGCAAGAAACTTTCCCGTGCTATGGGGGGCGAGGAACCTATTCTCCCTCATTTCAAGCGAAGCGGCGTTGCCTTTGCAGGAACTGAAGGAATTCGCCAAGCAGTTTGATGAAAGAAAGGACGACAATGTTAGTCACATTGAATGAAGTCTTGCAGAAAGCAAGAAAAGAACATTACGCGGTCGGCTTATTCAATACCACCGACACCGATATGCTCCAGGCAGCAATCGAGGCTGCGGAAGAAGAGCGTTCCGCCATCATCATTGGCACGGCAGAAGTGCTTCTCCCCTATGGCGACCTTCCTCTTCTCGCGCCAGCGATCATCGAAAGGGCCAAAGCCGCCTCCGTCCCCGTGGTCGTTCACTATGATCACGGCCTAACTTTCGAGAAAACAATCGAAGCCATGAAACTTGGCTTCTCCTCCGTCATGTTTGACGCCTCCGCGCATCCATATGAAGAGAATGTCGCCCAGACCCGTGAGATCGTCAAAATCGCTCATGCGATGGGCATCACGGTTGAAGGTGAAATCGGCCATGTCGGCGAGGCCGCTAATCGCGATAACGAATCTAGCGACCGCTACACCACCCTCGAAGAAGCAAGAAACTTCCTAGAAGCGACCGGCGTCGATGCCCTTGCCGTCGCCATCGGCACTGCCCATGGCGTCTACAAGAGCAAGCCGCAGCTCAATCTCGAAAGGCTCAGCGAAATCGCTGATAACCTCAACGTCCCTCTCGTCCTCCATGGCGGTTCTGGGCTATCTGACGATGACTTCCGCAACACCGTTGCCCGCGGCATCGCCAAGATCAACATCTTCACCGACCTCTGCCTCGCTGGCAACAAAGCGATACAAGAAGGCTTGGCGGAGGGACTTGATTATCTTTCCTTAAGGAACAAGAAAGTCGCTGCCATCAAAGAGGCCATTCGCCACAAGATGCGCCTGTTCGGCTCCAACAATCGTTATTGAGAGAGTAGCGGCAAACGGTAAAGGCGAATTTCACGATTCGCCGCTGCGTCTTGCTTTGCAAAAAACTGAAGGATTCACCTGTTAGCTTCTGTGCGCTAGGAATATGGTTTACGCAATTGAAAATGAGTATCTTCGCGTCGAGATTGATTCTTTTGGTGCGGAATTGAAACGCGTTTTTCTAAAAAAGTCGCGACGCGATGTTCTTTATGATGGAAAAGGGGCTTGGGACCATAGCGATCTATTGCTCTTTCCCGTCATTGGAGCAAATAACGAATATTCGCTTAATGGCGTTAGCTACCGCGTCGCGACTCGACATGGCTTTGCTTTTCGCAAGCAGTTTCGGGTGTTGGAAAAAGGGTCCGATACCATTCGCTTTGGCATCGAAGAAGACGAAGAGACCCTAAAAGAGTATCCGTTTTCGTTCAGCTTTGAGCTTGAGTATCGCCTGGAAGGCCTTACTCTTCTTCGCTTGGCGAAAGTAAGATCAAAACTCCGAAATCGTATTGTGTTTCAATATGGGACCCATCCCGCTTTTAAAGTTGATTTTGCAAACGCCAAACTCCACGTTTCAAAGGGTACCGCTCTTTATGTTTTGGAAAACGGCATTATAAAGAGGCAAGTCCCTTGGCCCCACCAAGAGAATTGGCTTATCGATCCTTCCGAGATTACGGCAAGAGACACCTATGTCATCGACAATCCCCATCATGAGATTCTGCTTGAAAACGGAATGGGCCAGAGCGTGGAATGCCGCTATAACTCTCCCTATATTGCGATTTGGACGCCAGGGAGAGGCGAAGAAAATGACTTTCTTTGCATAGAGCCCTGGTATGGCATATCCCCTTATGCGGGTATGGACAAAGACTTAAGCAAAAGGATGTGTGTCCAAGAAACTATGGAAGAACAGTGCTTTGAAGATGAAATAGCATTTTGTTCTTAAGCATATGCCCCAAAGGCAGTGGCTGCGATAAGCTCATCTAAACACCAACAAAAGCAAATCGGCGAAGCATCTGGCTTCGTCGCTTTTCTTGCGGATGATTCTTTAGAACTCGACCGGGACTTCGATGAAGCCGATGTCGATCTTCTTGTTGTTGAGATGGAGATACTTCTCGGCGATCTTGCTGGCGAGGCGAAGGTCATCTTCGATCGCGTCGAAGATGGCGCGGAACTCGCCCATGTCAGAGGGGACGAAGAAGGCATAAAGGAGAAGGCTTGGGATACCTCTATCCTTGAAAGAATCAAGGCCATAGATCTGCTTCACGAACTTAACGAAGGGGAAGTAGGGCTTCTTGAAATCGCCATTGTCATCGAAGCAGATGGCCTCGTAGATCTCGTCTAGGCATTCGCGGAGAGTGCTATCCTTATAGGCTTCGTTATTGATCGTGTCCTCGAAGGCGAACTTCTGGGGATTGAAGACCTCCATGCATTCGGAATCGACGTAGACTTCTTTGTAGGAAGAGGAGGTGAAGCGGAGGGAATAATGGGCGAAGGCGCCGCTATTGCAGTTGCCTTTGCTGTCTCTAATGCCCAGAAGGCGCTCGAATTCGATGCCCTTATCGATATTGACGTCTTTCTTCACATTGCCTTTGGAGACGACGTTGACGGTAAGGGTATTCTCTTCATTACGGGTGAAGAACTCATAGCTGCATCTAGCCGCGCTGGAGATAGCTAGGATCCTAGAGGGAGCCGCGGTCTTGGAGACGAACTCCCTAGAGAGGGCGTCATAGGCAGTGGAGTTGCCGCTTCGTCTTGTCTTTGCCTCGTCTTCAAGATGCTTTGCGTAGGAGGAATCCGGGGAGAGGTAGTACCAATTGCCATCGCCGCGCTCAGGGTCGAGGGCTTCGATGTCGGGATTCCCCTTGATCCCCTGATGGATTTTTTTGATGAATTTGTCTTTGATGATGTTTTTGGCCATATGCTCTCTCCTTTTTAGTCGCCCTATCTTACTCGTTTTTATGGTTTAACGAAGAGAAACGATTAAAGGCGGGGCGTTTCCGCCCCGCCTGAAGTCATTTGCCTGCGCTATAAGCCTGGTATTCTGCTTCGACCTCATCGATGACCTTGTTGATGACGTATTCGTCATCGGCGAAGCTGATCTCTCCCTTATAGGAGGGGATGACCGTGAAGGGGTCTAGGCAATATAGGCATGCCGCGAGGATGGAGGATTTCGCGGATTCTGAGATGCCAGATTCCTTATCCTCGACCCAATCTAGCATAAGGGGGAAGGCATCTAGTCCGCGTAAGCCTTCCGGAGCCTTCTCTAGCTTCTTCCTCATCTTAGAGAGGAAGAGGGAGTACTTGATGGGGCTAGTCAATAAGCCCTTGGCATCAACAAGTTTCTTCTTGAATTTCTTTTCGATCTTCTCTTGGATGGAGGGGTCTGCCACCGCATCATCGAATTTCTTCTGCCGGATGAGGATGGAGCTATGGCGGATGGAGGCCTGCGCCTCCTTCTTGGCCTCCTCTTGGTTAAGGGCCATCTCGGCTTTGATCTCGTCTAGCTTGCTGACTTCGCTAGAAGAGACATCAAGCACGCCCATCTCCTCGGCTTGGCTCTCTAGCCTCCTGGCGGTGACCGCATCGCTAGAGCCCATATTGAAGATGGGCGAGCTTTTGAGGTCGGCCTCGAAGCCAAGGCGGATGTATTCGAAGTACCT
Organism: uncultured Erysipelotrichaceae bacterium; assembly: GCA_902803375.1. Taxonomy (GTDB): domain Bacteria; phylum Bacillota_I; class Bacilli_A; order RFN20; family CAG-826; genus Alloenteromonas. The sequence goes on from CADCPN010000039.1 coordinate 24,148, forward strand.
AAGGATCAGCATGACCAGGATATCGAGGAGGATCTGGCCTAGGATCAATAAGGTGGAAAGAATCGTGGTCGCGACGAATAAGGCGTTGCGGACCCCGAGGGCGATCTGGACGTATGCCATGATCAAGATTAAGAGGCGAATGACGTACTTGATGCTTTTGAAGATGAGGTTATTGACTCTCCTTCTTTTCTTGATGCGGCGTTTCTCCGCTTTGCCTTCGGCCTTATTCTGCTGGTTGATGATGACTTGCTCGATGATCACTGCGGAAAGAGAAACGCCGATGAGGATGGAGTAGACGGTGACATAGAAGGCGTCGCCCCAGTTCTTGCCGAGCAAGTAAGCGTAATAGGGCAAGACCAAGGCCTGGACGACGATGTTGACGATGCGCAAAAGCCTCAATAGCTGCTTGCGCACGATATTGATGCTGGCGACCGTGTGCCCGGTCTCGATTGGTTTCTTGAATAGGGATGGCTTTGGCATGAGTGGAATGATTTTATCATTCTTTGCATTCTCTTGTTTATGCCCTTTTGCTGCGTTGTCCGATTCTATGCGCCAGGGCGCTTTCTGCGTAGGGCTCTTGCCTATGCTAATCTAGAGCAAGAGAAAGAAATCGCATACGCCAGTATCTTCTTTAGGCGGCCGCCGATATGCTCTGCGCATACATTTGCAAGCGGCAACAAAAAAATAGAGAATTTTGCTACCTATTGTGCCGATAACACAACTAGTTGACGGAATTGTTTCTAAAGCATCGATAAAAAGCTGACTTCCTAGTCACGGATATTATCGTTTGCCCTCACGTGGGCTTTGCTCGAGTGCACTGACGCCTTTTGAGTAAAAATGCAGTCGAATATTGTAAAGAAAAAATAAGTTCTTAATCGTGGCGAGACGATGATGAATTTATAATTTTGATGCTTTTTAGGACATGCCTAAGCGATTATTTGTTTTTGAAGCCCTATAAACGAAGAGCAGTTTTGGGAGAATGGTATGAAGCATGCATTGGGAATTGATGTCGGCGGCACCACGATAAAGTGCAGCCTCGTCTATGAAAACGGCAAACTCGGCGAAAAGGTGATTTTGCCTGTCGTCAAAGGCGAAGAAGCCTCCCTTACCTTAAATAAGCTTTTCGACCTTGTCTCGCCTTTATTGGATAATGGCGATAAAGACTTCATCGGAATCGGCATCGGCTGCCCTGGCATGATCAATTCAAAGAAAGGGACCTGCGATGACGCGACTAACCTTGGCTGGCATAACGTGGATTTGAAGCGTGCATTCGAAGACCGCTTCCACGTTAGTGCTTTTGTGGAGAATGACGCCAATGCGGCGCTGCTAGGAGAAGCTACCTTTGGCGTTGGCAAGGAATATCGCCACATGGTGTTCCTAACTTTGGGGACCGGCGTTGGTTCTGGATTATTCCTCAACGGCAAAATTTATTCTGGCAACGAAGGCAAAGGCGCTGAGCTTGGCCATATGAGCATCGACTTCCATGGCAGGCAGTGCGCCTGTGGCCGCAAGGGCTGCTTGGAATGCTATGCCTCGGCAACCGCTTTGACTGCCGATGCCAAGTTAGCCATGGCAAAACATAAGGAATCCCTTCTTTGGAACATCTGCAAAGACCTTGATTCCTGCGATCCCGCCTCCGCCTTCGAGGCGGAGAAGCAAGGCGATAAAACCGCGAAAGAAGTGGTGGACAATTACGTCCGCTACCTTGGCGAAGGCTGTCTGAACCTATGCAACATCTTCCGCCCGGAGGCGATACTGCTTGGCGGGGGCGTCGCAAAGCAAGGGGAGAACCTATCTTCCAGGGTGCAGAGCTACCTCTCGGAAAGAAACTATGGCTTACTTGGGCTTAACGTTCCCTCGACGAAAGTGCTCGTATCCTCCCTTGGCAGCGATGCCGGCATTTATGGGGCGGCTGCCTTGGCCTTTATTGCCAATAGGGAATGGCAAAAAGCCGTTAAATAATAGTAGTTTATTTTTGGGAACTATTGCTGCGGCGGCAGAGAGTAATCAAGCAAAGTGGCGCCAGTTTTGGTCATGACCGATTTTCGGTATTGGGATGGCGTGAAACCGGTGTATTTCTTAAACTGCGTGGCGAAGTATTGCGGGGTCTCGAAGGACAAATAGGCGGAGATTTCGACTAAACTGCTCTCACCCATATCGATTAGCTCACAGGCTTTCTTTATCTTGAGGCAGTTAAAGTAAGACATAACCGACTCGCCTTCGTAGGCTTTGAACAATGCGGAAAGACGGGAAACGCTGTAATGAAGGTCGGCGGATAGCTTGGCTAAGCAAAGCTTCTCATCCACATGCCTATTTAGGTAGCTAAGAAGGTTTAGCACAACCGCGTTTGCTTTATAGGATTGCTCTGCCTTTGCAGCTTTGCCCGCGTTTTCTTTATGGGCGTTAATTAAGTCAAGTAGCAGCGTCTCTATATAAAGACGGACGAATTCCCCGCTTCCGAAGTCGCTCTCTTCCCTTTTGCTCGGAGCTTGGTTTACGACGGATAATCCTTTGCTGACAATGCCTTCTAGGCATCTTTTCTCTAATGCGTTGGCCTTAAGGATCCTATCGGCTAAAGGAAAAAGAAGCCTGTCGCCATCCCCTTCGAGGGTAAAGGAGAAGATAACGAGGGAGCAGGTGACGTTATTGGCTTTGATCTTATGGAACTCCATCGGCTTATGGATGATGAGGTCGCCTGGCTTCAATACCAAAGAAACCTCATCTGTCTGCGCGGTGACGGAGCCAGAATCTAGGTAAACAAGCTCCCAGGGCTCATGGTATTCGCCTTTGAAGACGAAAGATGGCGTGTAATGGTACGCATAAAGGGAAAATAGATCCTTTAGCTGCAAGGGGTGCTCTAAAGGAATGGGTTCTAGATAACGATAGGTCTTCTCTTCCATAAGCATAATCTTATCGTAATAATTTAAATTAGCAGTAAGAAATTATACGTTTTTAAACATAATGCAATCATCGCGGCAAAATGACGAAGATAGACTAATGCCGGTGGTTTCCCAGCTGCGGCGAGAAGAAAGGTACCCCCCCTTCATCTATTCTTTATCGCCGCAGAGGGAACACCAAATAAGATAAAGGTTAATTCTTATGATTGCTGAAGGGTTTGCGATTCAGGGTGATGTGAAAAGCGTCGCCCCCTATGGAGAAGGCCATATCAACGAGACCAGCCTCGTTATCACGACCAAGGGAAAATATATCCTCCAGAAGATTTCCCAAACCGCCTTTCCCGATGTCGATATGCTGATGAGAAACATCGACATCGTAACAAAGCATCTCGCCAAAAAGGGCATTACGTCCCTCTCCATCGTGAAGACGAAGAAGGGCGAACTTTATCTAAGAAACGAAAGTGGCGCCTACCGCGTCTATGATTTTGTGGAGAATACCGTCTGCAAGCAGTCGCTATCTGACTATAAGCAGGTAGAGATGGTCGGCGAAGCCTTTGGCGATCTTCACACTTCTCTTTCTGACCTAGATGCGTCTTCTTTAGGGGAGATCATCCCTTGCTTCCACGACACCAAAAAGCGCTTTGCCGATTTCCTCTCCGCCTATAAAGAGGATAAGCTTGGCAGGCTCGCTTCTTGCAAACAGGAGGCGGAAGCCATCCTTGCGCAAAAGAAGTACTATGGCCTCATCGTTGATGGAATCGCCGATGGCAGCATTCCTCTCCACGTCACCCACAATGACCCGAAGATCAATAACGTCTTATTCGACATTGATTCTGGCAAGGTGCGCTGCATCATCGATCTAGACACCGTCATGCCCGGCAGCGTCCTCTACGATTTCGGCGATGCCCATCGCTCCTTATTCATTGGCTCCCACGAAGATGACATAGACCTCAACAACGTGAATATCGATTTGGAGATTTTCCGTTCTTATCTCCGCGGCTATTACCGCAAGGCCAAATCTTTCCTTAGCGCAAGGGAAAAAGAACTCATCACCATTGCCCCGTTTTTGATGACCATTGAATGCGGCATGCGCTTCCTTGAGGATTATCTAAAAGGCGACGTCTATTTCCATACCAAATACAAAGAGCATAACCTCGTCAGGGCGAGAACCCAAATCAAATTGGCAAAGCTTATCTTATCCAAGCAAGAAGAAATGAAAGCCATCGCCAAAGAGATCTTCTTAGAGAGCGGAGGCGAATAGCATGGTAATCAAGAACCTAAAAATCGTGTTGCCCAAAAGGGTAGTCGAAAAAGGCTACCTTTGCTTTGAGTCTGGAAGGATTTCCTATATTGGCGAAGGCGAATATCTTGGTGCCGCCATCGATGGCAATGGCCTCCTCGCCATGCCGGGATTCATCGATATCCACGTTCATGGAAGCAAAGGCATCGACTTCATGGACGCAGGCAAAGACGACTATAAGACCGTGGCTGACTCTTTGTATTCGGAAGGCGTGACCACTTTCTTAGCCACCACGCTTACCAGCGACTTCGATTCGCTTAATCGCGTCTGCATGACCGTAGCGGAAGCCAAGGCGGAAGTGCCCTCTCTTGCTGGCATCCATCTAGAGGGCCCCTATATCAGCGAAGCCAGGAAAGGCGCTCAGAACGCTGCCTATATCCGCAACCCTGACATCGAGGAATTTGAGAAGCTACAGAAAAGCGCAAAGGGCAATATCCGCTGCATCACCCTTGCTCCCGAGAAGCCTGGCGCCAAGAGTTTCATCCGCTATGTCAGCGATTGCGGCGTCACCGTCTCCGCTGGGCATAGCGATGCCACCTTCTCCGATATGAAGGAAGCTTTGGAGCATGGCTTAACTAACGTGACCCATACCCATAACGCGATGTCGGGCCATCACCATCGCAACCCTGGCATCGTCACCGCGGCCTTCTATTACGATGGCCTCTACACCGAGTTCATCGGCGATGGCATCCACGTCTGCCCGCAGGCCTTGATGACCTCTTATAAGATCATCGGCCCCGAGCGCTTCATCCTCATTACGGATGCGCTGTCTGCTAAGCATAGCGATAAATCTGCCTTCCAGCTCTTTGGGCTAGATTGCGTGAAGAAAGATGGAGCCGCCTATCTTACCTCCGGCCCGCTTGCAGGCTCCCTCTTATCCATGGACCAAGCCGTTAGGAATATGCGCGAGTATACCGGCGCCTCTTTGGTGGAACTCTCTAAGATCTCTTCTTCTAACGCCGCTAAATCGCTGCATTTGCTCGACCGGGGGAGCATCGAAGTCGGCAAGCTCGCCGACATCGTCTTGCTCGATGGCGGCCTAAACGTCAAAGTCGTCTATAAAGAAGGCAAGGAAGTCTATTTCAAGCAGGAGTAGCCATCCTCTCCTTCCTAAATAAAAAAACGAGGGGAATTGCTTACTTCAAGGAATGTCTACTATGAAAGTTGTCATTTGCAGCAAAGAGAAGATGGATCGCCTCGTCGCAAAGGAATTCATCGATATGGTAAAGAAGAAGCCCAATGCCGTTTTGGGCTTTGCTACCGGCACCTCCCCTTTAGGAGTCTATAAGAACCTCATCGAGGCGAATAAGAAAGGCATTGTCTCCTTTAAAGACTGCACGAGCTTTAACCTAGATGAGTACGTCGGCTTAGCTGGCAATCATCCCCAGTCCTACCGTTACTTCATGGACCATGCCCTTTTCGATGAGATCGACATCAAGAAGGAGAACACCTATGTGCCCTCCGGCGTTGGCGATTACCATAAAGGCATGAAGGAATACGATGCCCTCATCAAAGGAGTAGGCGGCATCGATATCCAGATTCTCGGCATTGGCAGCGATGGCCACATCGCCTTCAATGAGCCAGGAACCCCCTTTGATTCCTATACCCATGAGACGGCATTGGCCCCCTCCACCATCAAGGACAACTCACGCTTATTCTCTAGCATCGATGAAGTGCCTACCCATGCGGTGACCATGGGGCTAAAGAGCATCATGGAAGCCAAGAAGATCGTCTTGATCGCAACGGGCAAGAATAAGGCGAAGGCAATCTATGGCCTGCTAAAAGGCCCGATTACCGAAGAGTTGCCCTGCTCAATCTTGCAGAAGCATCCTGACGTCACCGTCTATTGCGATGAGGATGCCTACTCTTTGGTTAAATAGTTCAAATGCGTGCGTCAGCGATTCTGCGTGTACGCATTTTTTCATAAAGAGTAAGGTGAAAATGGGAGTATATTCCCGATTTTCACCTTAAATCTCAGGCTTCGCCATGGGGGCATCAATACGAACATAATCTGAAACAGGAACCCTATATCGTTTCAAAACTGACCGCTTTTCTTTCCAAGAACCGTCTATAATTTCTAAAATAAGCTGTTCGTGTTCATCTACGCACGTTGCGAATAAGGATAATCCCCCATGAAGAAAATCGCACCTATCGCCATAACAATCATCATTTGCCTATCTGGCATCGTGACGGGCCTGCTCACTGGCTTTGAACTATCGCCTCTGCAGATCCGTACTTTAACGATTTTAGGCATCATCTGCGCCTCCGCCTCCGCCTATTGCTTCATCGTTGGCGAGATCTCTAGGAACAACTCCCAGATGGACAAGCTTTGGTCTTTGCTTCCTATCGCCTATGTCTGGGTTATCGCAAGCCTAGGCGGAATGAAGATCCGTTTGGTGGTTATCGCTTCTCTGGTTACCTTGTGGGGACTCCGCCTTACCATGAACTTCGCCAGAAAAGGCGCCTACAGCATCCGCTTCTGGGCGGGAGAGGAGGATTACCGCTGGGCAATCCTTCGCAAGAAGAAGCCCTTCAGCAACAAGCTCGTCTGGGCCTTATTCGACCTATTCTTCATCTCCATCTATCAGAACTTCTTGGTTCTTCTTATCACCCTTCCCGCGCTCGCCATCATGGAGAGCACCGCTCCCTTTGGCGTCAATGATGTCATCGCCTCTTCTTTAATGGGCGCCTTCCTCCTCTTAGAACTATTCGCCGATGAGCAGCAGTGGGCTTTCCAGAGTAGGAAGCACGCGATGCTTACTGAAGGCAAAGCCCTCAATGAGCTCCCTCTTCCCTATAGATTAGGCTTCAACACGGTTGGCCTATGGGGGCATATGAGGCATCCTAACTACCTTGGGGAACAAGGCTTCTGGGCTTCCTTATACCTCTTCGTACTTGCGGCGGGAGTGGCCAAGTGGGGCATCTTCAACTGGTCTATTGTCGGAGCCCTCTTATTGATCCTTCTCTTCCTTGGCTCCTCCACGATGGCTGAAGCCATCTCGGGAGAGAAATATCCCCTTTACGCCGACTATCAAAACTCCGTCCCGAAGTACCTCTTCTGGAAAAGATATGTGCCTAAGGCGCAGGAAAATAGCGACTAGCCTAAGACATCGATGCCCGCCCGCCTGCCGGGTTTTTCATAAAGAAAGGGCGGATGACCGCCCAAAGGTATTTATTTGTCTTGGTAATGTCCTTTGCAGGCGAGAATCCAGATCTCCCCATCTTTCCCCTCGTCATAAACAAGGCGATTGGCGTCATCGATTCGACGGCTATACCCGGATCCGTATTTTAGCTTTTCCGGCTTGCCAAGACCGCTATTCATCCCGTTTCTTGCGATATCTTTGATGAGTTCGTTGATTCGCTTAAGAGTTTTCTTATCCTGAACTTGCCAATAAAGGTATTGGTCATAGGCAATGTCGGACCAGACAAGTTTCATCAATCGACTTCCTCGATTAGGTCATGAACCTGGCCTTTGCCGGATTCAAGCTGTGCTCGGGCGCGAGCAAGCATAGAGAGGTAATCGGAGTTTGCCGCATCGCGGATCAAGCGGTTGTAATCCTCTAGGCTCAGTATAACGACATTCTTCTCGCCTTTGCGGGTCACGATGACCGTTTCGCCTTCATCGGTTGCCCGGTCACAATAGGACTTTAAATTGGTTCTAACCGTGGAATAGTTTACTGCAATCATAGTCTCTCCTTTTGTTGTCCTATAAATTGTACTGAAAATTGCACGGAATGCAATATTCTTGCTTTTGATAAAATTTTGGCTGCGCTGCTATCAAACTTTGTCCCACAGCACCTCTTAGGGGAGAGATATGAGCCTAAGGCGCAGGAAAATAACGACTAGCCAAAGGCATCGATACCCGCCCGCCAGGCGGGTTTTTAACGCGCGTGAGGCGCTATTGAAATAACTTTCTTGAATTTATCGCTATCGAAGGGGATAAACTGCAAAAGAGCGGGTGTGGCTTTGCTTCCTGCCCACTTTGAGGTTACCACTTCACTCAAAACGTATACCGTTTCTTCTTCTTTTTTTGGCGAGAAGCATTGGGCAAAAGAGCTCGTCAAAAGCAAAATTGATGATTGCTTCGATGACATTTTGAGCCGGCGAATAAAATCGATATGACGAATGGGCTGATTGACCCCATCGGTGTCTCCTTTGAAGCGCCTGCGTAACGGGAAGAAAGGCTTGGAGACTGATAAAAGAAAACTTAGAAAAGCCTATGTGCTTTCAAGAAATGCGCATGGAATTTTGCGACTTTCTTAATCGTCAAACTCGTTCGGTGCTATCCTTAAATAGGAATATAAACAAAAGGAAATATGCCTATGAAAGATAAGAACTATGTCGGCAACATCAAGAAAGGGCCGTTCACCCTTGCTACGGTTTTCTTGATCTTGGGAGCCGCGTTTACTCCGCTTGTTAGCTTCATAAACCTATACAATCTTTTCAAGTCTGGGATCGCGCTTATTGCCCTATTGGGGTATCTCGTCACCATTCCTTTATGCGTGGTTACTATACTGAAGATGAAGACGGCTGAAAGAAGGGATCAACTTATCCTTTGGGGCGTTCTTTCCATCTTCTTCGTTTCTTTGCTAGGCGGCATCTTCGTTCTCGTCATCAAAGAATCCGATTTCCGTTCATTCCTTGCGAATGCGAATGAACATGGAAACGGAGAAGCCCGTCCTGATCTAAGCCTATATGAGGCGCCCAAGGTAGAAGAGCCAGGCAAGACCAGCGAAGACGAACATAACTACGCGCATTTTGAGAAATAAGAGAACGGGAGCGATCGTTGCCGAGGCTCTTTGCGCCTTCAATAGGGCTTTGCCCCTAAGCAGATGAAATGCTTCGCGAGTTTTGGGTCTTCGCAGTAAATGAAACAGCCTTTTTGCCCTCTGGTAACTAAGGTCTTATACGTGTTGCGGATAATTCTATCGCCTTTTGAGCTCCAGTCCTTCTTCGTCGAGCTCGGAGAGAAAGTGGAATGGTCCGTACCTGCGTTTTTCGTAGGGTCGGTTATGACCTCGTCATTTTCGTAGCGCATATCTAGGCCGAAAATTACGCCGACATAGTCAAATTCAAGGCCTTGGCTGGTATAGATGCATCCGACTTGGTCGAAGGATTCTTTATCGATGGCCCAAATGGTGTTGGCGAAGTTCCATTGAGCTTCGAAGCCATGGGGCAAAACGATGTCCATCGCGTCTTTGCTTTCTTCGTTCTGCGATACCCATTCATAGGTATAGCCTGCGAGCATTCTGGCCTTGTTGTTAATGGAGTTAAGCTTTCTTAGATCTTCACGCATTTTGCAGGGATCGCTATAAACGCGCAGATTGTAATCTAAATCAAACTGGTCATTCGCCGTCTCTCTGATTCCCAAAGCGTTATCCACCCAGGCGATAAAAGCATCGGACCCATCGCGCTAATGTCCCGGCTGGATGATGTGAGAGCGTATCTCAAATCCAACAAAATCCCGCATCAGGTCGAAGTCTGGCCGAACAAAGGCGATACGCCCGAAGTCCCTTGGACCATCGTTCGCGTCGAAGGATGCGTCTCGCTATTCTTCGCCAAGGGTCTCCTTTGGAAGGTCTACGCA
>CADCPN010000040.1 GCA_902803375.1 uncultured Erysipelotrichaceae bacterium
ACCGGAGTAAGAGCAGTCCCAAGCCGGCCCAGGGAGGCCGGTTTTCTTATGGGGGAGGTTAAATACAATTTCCTAGTCAAAATAAAAAGGCCTGCGAGTTTTGATTTCGCAGGCCTCGTATTTTGTTCTATCTCTTATTAGAAGGTTAGGGTTACCTGGGTCTTGAGGCCAGTGGCACCAGAATAGTCAGGCTTCATAGAGGTGAACTTATTGATGGTCTGATCTTTCTTGGCATCGCGGACGGTCTGAAGAGCCTTGTCGAGGAAAGACTTCGGGAGGAAGGTGTATTCGGCTAGGGTCATGACAGCGCCAGTGGACGGGACGACGGTCTGGAAAGCATAGTAGTGGCCGTCTTCCTTGGCTTCATCGACGACATTGGCGACGAAGAGAAGATACGGAGAGGTGATCACGATCTTGCTCGGCTTGATGATGTACGGAGTGGTGGTCTTGCTGCCAAAGACTTTAGAAACGAAGGTGGCATCATCCATGTACTTCGGGCTGGTGGAATCGTAGTAGGCGGCATACTGGGCACCCATGGATTTGTAGTAGCCACGGGCGATGGTGACGACAGCGGTCTTTTCAGAAGAAGAGAGAGCGTTGACTTCATCAGCGGAGTAGAAGTTAGCCTTGCCCTGGATTTCAACACCATAGGAGGTGAAATAGTTCGGGGCCATGCCCATGTCTGCGGCGCGGAGCTGACGGGTCCAGTAGAGAGCGACGGTGCCGTCTTTCTTCATGTCCTGGATTTTGCCGGTGTCGGATTCGGAGGAGCCAAAGAACCAGTGGTTGGTGGTATCCATGTAATATTCGACGGAGGCGATCTGCGGCTTTCCGTTGCTGATGGTGGCAACCTGCATCATTTCGCGGTGGTTGAATCCGATGCCGGAGAGATAGGTATCGACCGCTTCTTTCTTAAGGTCTTCGCTCCAATCGACATCGCCGAAGTTCAAGCCGCCTTTGCCGGTATCGGTAGCGCCAGCCTGGACATCCCCAGAAGAAACAGAATCGGCTTTGACGTAGCCGTTGGCAGAAGCCCAAGCTTCATAATCGGGCTCAGAGCACTCCTTGGCCGGAGTTCCGCTGCAGGAAGCAAGCATCATCGCTGCAATGGTGAGGGGCAAAACAATTTTTTTCATACGAATAAAAACATTTTCCTTTCGTTGTTTACCTCATCTTATGTGAATCAGTTCATTAAATCAATATGAACTCATTCATTTTGTTGTTTTATTGCTATTTCCTATTTATAGGCTTTAATTATGGATATGCCGAAAATTATCGAAGGTTTAGAGGGGAAGATTTTATTTTCCGCGAGAGAGATTATTGAAAACGAGGGTTACGACGCCCTTTCTATGAAAGAATTGGCCAAGCGCAACGACATCGCGGTCGGAACAATCTATAACTATTACCCGGATAAAAACTCCTTGCTCATCGCTCTTGTCGTCGACGACTGGCTCGCGCTTGAAAAATCTATCGAAGATAGGATTTCCGCCCTTAATAGCTTCGAAGAGGGCATCCATCTGCTCTATCTAAGTTTCATGGCTTTCTCAGCCGAGCATCAGATCCTTTTTACCCATTTCTCCACGAATGGCAATTCCGCCTACTACGAATCCTATAGGAGCTTCGTTAACGAAGGCGCGAAGATCCTTGAAAAGCTAGCAGAGCACTTTGGCGTTCATTATGGCGAAGACCGCTATCAGATGGCCGCAAGCATGTTCTCCTATGCCATTCACTATCCAGATACTCCATACCAGGATATCGAAGACGCAATCAAAAGAATCCTCTAAAATAGGGGATTTTTATTCTTTTCCTTCCCTTATTGTCATAGACTTTTCTCGCTATGTTCAGCCTACTGCGTAAAGATCACAACCCCGCTGTCTTCCGCATCCTATATCTATTCATCTACGGCGCCGACGCAATGTTCACGCCGTTTTTGGCTTTATATTTCGATGCCAATGGCTACACGGGCGTCCAAGCCTCCGTCTTGTTGGCAATCGTTCCGTTCTCCCTGCTTCTAGGAAACGTCATCTTTGGCCGCTTCGCAAAGGACTACAAGTCCACATTGTGGCTAATGAGGATCCTCTCTGGGTTAGAAGCGATTTTCAGCCTTTTCTTCGCACTAGCCGGCAACTTCCCCTTGCTTCTTGTCGCCACGATTCTCTTCTCCCTTGCCAACTCCTGCTACTTCAATTTTGAAGACACGTATGCCGCGGTTTACCAGAAAAAGAAAGGCGCCAACTTCTCAGCGATCCGCATCTTCGGCAGCATTGCCTATGTCGTCGCCGATGTCGTTGCCTATTTCTTGCTTGGGAAGATCGCCTATAAATACCTATTTGCCATCGGTGCCGCCCTATTTTTTGCTGGCTTCCTCACGACCTGGTTCATCTTCCCGATTTCCACAATCTTTGGCGAAGAGGAAATCGGAAAAGACCAGAACAGCAAGAAGAGGCTACTCAGCCGCAATTTCATTCTCTTTTTCCTCTTCTATGGACTCCTTTATGGATCCTTCAACGCGGCAAGCTACATCATGCCGCTATACTTCAAGCGCTTGGGTATGGCTGATAACGTAAACAGCCTTTGGTCTGGATTCCGCGTCATGGTCGAAGTTATCTCCATGTTGCTTCTGCCGCTTCTTCAAAAAGCGGTCAAAGGCAAAAACAAAGCCATGCTCCTCGTCGGTGGTTCCTTGTTAGCCCTTTGCATCCTCACCTTAGCCCTCATCCCAGATAGGGATATCAACATGGGCATATTCAGCACTCTTCGCGGCATAGGCATGTCCTTCTTCCTGGTCTTCTCGGTTCTGCTTGTCACCGAAGTCGTCGGCGGCATCAATTCGCCTCGCGCACTCTCTCTTTGCAGCGGCTTCTCCTATTGCATCGCCGGCATCGGCAACCTCGTCACGCCTTATATCTATGAGTCCATCGGCTTCCTTTGGACCTTCATCATCCTGTTTGGCATCTGCCTTTGCGGAGTCTTCTGCCTCTGCCTCATTAAAAAGGAGCCTCATTTGGAAGAGGCCCCGATTTCTAAGTAAAACTCATCGAGGAATGTCTTCATGAACTCGCTCCGATCGTGGGCGAGTTCTTTTCCTGCCTTTGTGCACATATGATCTTCTAGTAGCAATAGCTTTTGATAGAAATGGGCTAGGGTCGTGATGGAATCATCATGGATTCCAGAGTCGATTTCTTCCTGCGTGTAGAAAGGTCTACCATGAGAGTTGCCATATTCAATCGTGCGAACGATTCCAACCGCGCCAATGGCATCCAGCCTATCAGCATCGCGAACGATCTTCGCCTCAAGCGAGTTGAGTTCCTTTTGCTGCCCTTTGTTCCAGGAAATAGTCGCAGCAATCTCCGCGACATGCCTAGCGACTTCTGCCGTGAAACCATTTTCTAGAAGCATGGCCTTCATCTTTTCTAATTGCTTTCCCGTGTCAGAGAACAGCTTATGGTCGGCCGTATCGTGAAGGAGGCTAGCCAAGACAATGACGTCTTCATCCCCACCTTCTTCCTTGGCGATGGCAAGCGCGTTCTCCTTTACGCGCTTTGCATGGGCTAGGCCATGTCCGGAGTTATCCTCGCCAATCTGCGAAGCGACGAACTCGACTACCGTTTCATACTGTTTTTCATTCATAAACGTATACCGTTTCCTTATTTAATGGCCTTTCGGAGCATTTTCAGCTCTTCTTTTTGCTCTGGGCTTATCCTGAAGCTATCCATCATCTTCGATATGGCTTTCCTGCTGCAGGCCGCCGTGAATATCTTTTCTGCGATTGCCTGTTTCACCTTCTCATAATCGCGAATGGCGATCGTGGCAAGCAGCCACGCCTCCGCCATCATGACATAGTAGCGGTCATCTTTTCTGATGTGAGAAAGGAAGAACTCCCCTGCCCCATCCTCTTTAAGGAAGGACAACGCGATGACATAGGCTGCGCGAACCGAGTAGACGTCTTTCTTCTTGAGAAGTTTTAAGAAGAACGGTTTGAATTCAGCCAAATTAGCCTTCTTGCAGTATTGGGGAATGCCATCGGTCATCGTCCAGGAATCCGCCTTGTGAATATTCTCCAGCACGAAGGTCATCTGCTGTTGAAATGTCATTGCTCTTTTTACGCCGATGGAGAAATAGGCGATGCCCGCCTCAACGTTAGCAAAAGGATAAAGTTCATCGATATCGAGATCTTCATCCTTATACGCCTCTTTGACCAAAGCTTTCAGTTCAGCGGAGCGAGAACTCAAAAACGGCAAACTCGACCCAGCGAGATTGCTGTTTTCAAACTTGGTTCTAGGCAAACGCAAAATGGCTTCCTGTAGTTCTGCTGCGGTCATAACCATAGGCTAACGCGTAAGAGGAATCTCCACAACAATAAGGAAATTCTCATTTATTACGCCAGGGCAGAGTTTGCTCATTTGGCGGCAAATCATATAATGTGGGATTAAGAGGAGAACTTCGTGGAATTCGCAAAAGAGAAAACAGAGAGCTTCAATTGGGTGTGGATCACCTCTCTTTCCTGTTTCATCGCCACGGTGATAATCTCCGCCACCCTTTTGCTGACCATCAGGTTCTCTAACCCGATTGTTGGCATTTGTTTTGCCCTTCTCATCCCTATAATCGGAACCGCCGGTTTGGGCTTTGGTATCGGTGCCGCAGTCCTTCGTAAAGAAGTCTGGACTGGGTTTCTCATCGCTGCCAACGCCTTTGCGATGATCTTTGGCATTATCCCCGGCATGATTGTCACCATCGCCACCGCCAAGACATGGAAGACCACAGATAGCAAGGCTGCCGACTACGATCGCTTCCTAAACGGACTAAGCGTCAACGCCTCTTTGACGTTCAAGGATAAAGAAGGCATCAGCCCCATCGACAAGAGGATGGAAGAAAGGGATTGCTACCGCGATTACAATCACGATCTCTACAACGTCGTGAAAAACATGTCGCCGACCATAGTCTCGGACTATGCCTATCAGGACTCCGATGTGAGCTTGGTCATCACAACAGACGGCCCTTTATCCGTCGTCTTCACCAACGACGCTCACCTTATCATCACCCGCCTATATGCGACTGGACACAAGACCGTCACGAAAACGTATTTGTATTCGCAGGAAGATGGAAACGCCTTCCGTTCTACCTGCGTCAATATCGCCAATGCCATCATCGCCATAGACAAGGCAAGCTACGAAGAAGCCGTGACACATGACATCGTCGCTCGCTTCATAGAGAGCCAAAGGGGGACCGCTGCCGAGGCCATCCTCGCTAACCCAGCGAACGAAAAAGGATTCTCCATCGTCTACGACAAAGAAGAATCCGTTCTCAATGCCATCGAATCCGCTTCCTTCAAACTTCTTAATCAAAGCGAGAAGGATCTCAATGATTTCGACTATTCTCTCGTTTATGGAATCAGGTCCCGCCTAGAGACAAAGTTTGTTCTTTCCTCTAGTTTGGACAAAGCAATCATCTATAGCAAATACCTCGGGGCGAATTCCGAATATCGGACCATCTGCTCCTACTATAGCCTGCCTGCCTCGGATGGCGAAAAAATCCTCTCCGCCGCCAAGACGCTTATCGCCTAAATTGATTAGCAGCCTTTTCCGTTAAGGGAGCAGGCTGTTTTCGTTGGCTTTTCCCCTTCGCTAGAAAGGCCAACTTCTTCAGGGTCTAACGTGACGGTTCCATCTTCTTTCACAAAGCAAGGGATACAGACATCGCCCCCTCTTTTTAGTTCTTCAAAGACGGGAAGGCTATCGCGCAAAGAAAGGAAAGCGCGAAGGGCATGTACGTCTTTTCCGATATCGATATATTCAAATTCGGGATTGCCCTCAATCTGTTTTTCCACCGCCGCGCAATCGGGGCAGGATGGCATGCCGTAAACTTTGATCATAATGTTTCTCCTTAGTTATCTACATTGTATCGGAAGGCGATTTTTCCTCCACTGATATGCATAAGAAAAGTCGCCGGGAAGAAATCCTGACGACTTGGTTATTACCAGATGCGGATGCGCTTGTCCGCGGGGATATACATCTTGTCAGTGTCTTTGACATCGAAGGCTGCATACCATTCATCGAAGTTGCGCGGCTGTATGTTCGCGCGAAGTTCCGCTGGGGCGTGGACGTCGCTGCTAAGCAACAGCTGGATGTATTCCGGCTTAGCCTTTAGGCACCAGACGCGAGCCCAGTTTTTGAAGTACTCCTGATAGTCGGCATCCTTAAGGGTGGACATGATGCCAAGGGTGACGCCCATGCCACCGTTATCGGCAATGTTCTCAGAGACGATAAGCTCGCCGGAGACTTTTCCACCATAGAAATCGATGCCATCGAATTCCTCGATCATTTTTTTAGTAAGAGCTTCGAAAGCCGCGAAGTCTTCCTTGCTCCACCAGTCTGCGAGGTTGCCATTCTCATCGAACTTGGCGCCGTTATTATCGAAGGCATGGCTGATTTCGTGACCGATGACCGCGCCGATGCCTCCGAGATTGGCGGAGACGCTCTGGTCAATGCCGTAGAACGGCTTCTGCAAGATGGCGGCCGGGAAGGTGATGTCGTTGGCAAAGGGGTTATAGCATGCGTTGACCATATGGCCCGGCATGCCCCACTCGCTGCGGTCAACGGGCTTATTTAATTTATTGAGGGAATGAAGGATACGCTTGCCGGAGATGGCGCAGAGATTATCAAGGAGCGAAAGGCTCTCATCGACGTGGAGTTCCTGATAAAGCGGGTCGATCTTATCCGGATAGCCCATTTTGATTTCGATGGTGCTGAGCTTAAGGATGGCCTTCTTTTTGGTCTCTTCCTTGAGGAAGGTATTCTTGGCCATTCTATCTTCGTAGGTCGCGATGATCTTCTTCACGAGTTCAACGACGTCTTTCTTCGCCTCTTCGCCGAAGTATTTTCTGCCATAGTAGACGCCGACGGGCTCAGAGAACAAAGAGGAGGCGGTGCGATAGGCAAATTTCTCCACAACCGGCGCTTTGGCAATGCCATAGAGGGTGCGGCGGAAGGTACCGCCAAGTTCGCGAAGATCTTCGGAGAGATAGGCGGTTGAGCTTAGCAAGCACCTGACATAAGCCCAGTGCTTATACATCTCGAAGTTGTCAGCGGAGAAGATCTTGTTGAAGTTTTCAATGGCCCTCGGCTCGAAGACGATGATTTCCTTTGGGCCTTTCTCGCCATAAAGGGAGCGGAGGAGTCCTTTCAAATCCATTGGGGAAAGGAGCTCAGCGACCTTATCAACCGGCATCGGATGATAATTATCAACATAGTTTGCCCATTCGATCTGGCTCTTAACCTGCTTAGCGGCAAGCGCATCGAAGGCAAGGGTATCCTCAAGGTATTTGGCTTGGTCTTCTTCCGTGAGCGGAGTCAAGGCAAGAAGCTTCTTCGCCATATCGGCATAGACGCCCAGCAAGGCTTTGCCGGCCTGATTGTCTTCCGCGTAATAAGAGGTATCAGGAAGGATGATGGAGGGGCCAAGGACGAGGAAGGAGTTCTTGGTCGCATCTTTCATATCCGGCTCAACGCCGAAATTGAAGGGAAGATCCACGCCTTCGAGGATAAGCTCTCTAACGCGGGCATTGAGTTCGGAAACATCTTTGATAGTAGCGATCTTAGCAAGGTAAGGAAGCAGGGGCTTAATGCCTTCTGCGTTGCGTTTTTCCACGTTCATGATCTGCTTAAACAGCTTCACGGCCTCATCCATTTCAGGGAATGGGGTCTTTTCTTTTCCTTCGGCGAACGCCTTGAAATCAGCGCGGAGGAGTTTCTCGACTCCTTCATCGAGATCGGCGAATCCGCCGGTGGTCGGGCGGTCGTCGGGGATAACGGCGGTCTCTAGCCATTCGCCGTTGACGGCATGGTAGAGGTCATCTTGGATTCTAACTGGATTGGACATTTCTTTTCTCCTTGATTCTAACTATAGGTAAGCAGGCGAACTTTTCATCACATTATGTTCTATTTCCCTATGGAAGAACTCCTTTTCTGCATATAGATGACAGTATTTTCTAATGTGTCGAGAAAATGAAAAGGCTTTTGCTTTATAAAATTGATAAATTTTACTCACTGATTAGCTCTAGCCATTGTATCCTAATCCCTGCATGGGAAAACTTGACCAAACTAAGACCCCCTTCGTGGATAGTCTCCGCGACTATATCGCAACCGACGTCACGCCCTTCGACGTCCCGGGTCACCACATGGGCAATATTGAGAACGCCGCAACCGATTTATTCGGCAAGCACCTCTATCGCTGCGACGTCAACGCGCCTATCGGCACAGATAACCTCGCTAAGCCACATGGCTCTTTATATGAAGCGGAGAAGCTTCTAGCCGACTCCACCGGCGCCGATGAGGCTTTCTTCCTCATCAACGGAACCAGTTCCGGCATCATCGCGATGATCATGACCGCGGTAAAAGGCGGGGAGAGAATCCTTCTCCCACGCAACGCCCATAAATCCGTCATCAACGCGCTTATCCTTTCTGGCGCCATCCCCGAATACGTGATGCCGCAGATCGATAATGACCTCGAGATCGCTAACCAGCCAACGCTGGAAGATTGGAAGAAAGCCATTCAGAAGCATCCTTCCGCCAAGGCAATCTTCGTTATCCACCCAACCTATTTCGGATCCGTCTGCGATCTAAAGACCCTAGTCAAATTGGCGCATGAGCACCACATGGCCGTCCTTGTCGATGAAGCTCATGGCGCCCACTACTATTTCCACGCTAAGCATTCCCCGATCACCGCGATGGATGCCGGCGCCGATATGTCCGCCGTTTCCATTCATAAGACCGCCGGCAGCTTGACCCAGTCCTCTGCCTTATTGATGAAGAAGGGCATGTTCAACCGCTATGAAGTCCAGAAGGCGTTGAACATCCTTAACACCACTTCTCCTTCCATGATCCTTCTAGCCTCTCTTGATGCGGCCAGAGCATTCATGGCCACCAAGGGAAAAGAAGCGCAGGAAAGAACCATTGAGCTTGCCGAATACGCCTATGAAGAGATCAACAAGATCCCTGGATTCTCTGTCAAAGGCAAGAAGCATTTCCAGAAATACGGTAGCTACGACTACGACAAATCCAAGCTTGTCATCGCCTTGGATAAGCTCGATATCGATGGCTTCCAGCTCTATTACGAAATCAAAAAAGATTATGACATCCAGCTGGAATTAGCCGAAACGTATGCCGTTTTGTGCATCTTCGCCATCGGCACGACCAAGCAGCACGTCGATAACCTCATCGTGGCATTAAAAGGCATTTCGGCCAAGCATTACCATCCAGACATCACCTATGAGGACCACCACTTCGATTCCTCTTTCCCCTATAGTCTCATCCGCCCCCGCGTCGCCTATCACGCCGAAGGAAAGGTTGAGCCGCTAGAGAATCTCGTCGGCGCCATCTCCAAAGAGATGGTCATGATCTATCCGCCTGGAATCCCGCTAATTAACCCAGGCGAAGTCTGGACAAAGGAATTAATCCGCCGCGTACGCTATTATGAGGCCACCGGCATCACGGTCCTCTCTTCTTACCCCGATGGCTTCGAGGTCATCGATATGGAGAAGTGGAAGAAATTCCCGCTATACCAAAAACGCTACGACGCCTATAAGGAAAACCATATGACCAACCCATTAGACGATGGTTTCCGCATGCCCTTCGAGGGCGATGCCCATTCAGCCACCATCATCCTTCTCCCCTTCCGTGCAGACACGTGGAGAGAGAAGGGAATCCCCGCCAGAAATAACTACAAGGAGGTTATCTCCGCCATCGCCGAGCATGAGCAAGTCATCATCGGCTGCCACCCCAGTATCTATAAAGACGTGCACGAGGAATTCGAGTCTATCCCCAACACGAAGCTTCTCAAGATTCGCTATAACGACTCCTGGGCTAGAGACAACATGCCGATCTACGTCACCAGCGGCAATCAGCTCCGTGGCGTCGACTTCCGCTTCAACGCATGGGGCGGAGAATACGATGGCCTATATTCCAACTGGAACGATGACGATAAGATCTCCGCAGTCTTCAACAAAAAGATGAAGATCCCTGAGTACTATCTCAACTCCTTCATCCTCGAAGGCGGATCCATCGCCGTCGATGGAGAAGGCACCTGCATCGTCACCGAGGCATGCCTACTCTCCCCGGGAAGAAACCCAACCCTCCGCAAAGAGGAGATCGAAGAAAACCTCAAAACCTATCTAGGCTTAGAGAAAGTCGTCTGGGTCCCGCATGGAATCTACCTCGATGAAACCAATGAGCACATCGATAACATGGTCGCCTTCGTCGCCCCAGGAGAGCTCGTTCTCGCTTGGACCGAAGACAAGAACGACCCGCAATATGACTTCTGCCAGCAGACTCTCAAGGCTCTGGAAGAGGCCACCGATGCCAAAGGACGCAAGTTCAAAATCACTAAGGTTCTCGTTCCTTCCCCGGCCCTATATATGACCGAAGAAGAAGCTAGCGGCATTTCCAAAGGCCCCTTCGCCGCCAAAGATCGTCCGGCCCTCAGCCGTCTATCCGCAAGCTATGTCAACTTCTATCAAGGCAAAGACTTCATCATCCTTCCCGCCTTCGGCGTCAAGGAAGACAAACTTGCCTATGAGCAGATGAAAGCCCTCTTCCCAACCAAGAAAATCCATCAGATCAACACCCGTGAGATCCTTCTAGGCGGAGGTAACATCCACTGCATCACCCAGCAGATTCCGGAGGTAAACAAATGAAAAAACGTTATGCCCTAATCCAAATGGCCATGTCTCCCATCTATGAGGAAAACATCGCCAAGATCGATTCCTATATCGAGAAGGCCGCCAAAGAAGGCGCCGCCCTCGTTCTTCCTTCCGAACTTTTCGAAGGACCCTATTTCTGCGAAATGGAAGATTATGGCAAATTCGATCTAGCCGAAGAAGCCGCCAATAGCAAAACCATCGCCCACTTCCAGGAGATTGCCAAGAAGTTCCACGTCGTTATCCCCGTCTCTTTCTTTGAAAAGGACGGACCCGTGTTTTTCAATTCCCTTGCCATGATCGATGCCGATGGCACCGTTCTTGGCATCTACCGCAAATCCCATATCCCGACTGGCGAATGCTACGAAGAGAAGTTCTACTTCACTCCTGGCGACACCGGCTTTAAGGTCTTCGATACCGCGGCTGGCAAAATCGGCGTCGGCATCTGCTGGGATCAGTGGTTCCCCGAGACCGCAAGATGTCTTGCTCTCCAGGGTGCTGAGATGATTCTTTATCCGACCGCCATCGGCTCTGAGCCAATCCTCCCGAAGGATTCCAAAGACCATTGGCAGAATGTCATGAAGGGCCACGCCGCCGCTAACGTCATGCCTGTGCTAGCCGCCAACCGCATCGGTGAAGAGAAGGCTGGACATTACTCCATGACCTTCTTCGGCAGCAGCTTCATCTCCGACGAATACGGAAATAAAGTCGCTGAAGCCGACAGGATCAGCGAGACCATCCTCTATGCCGATTTCGATCTAGAGGCCATCAACCGCGAACGCGTCGAATGGGGTGTCTTCCGTGACCGTCGCATCGACCTATACGGCGATATCCTTAAATACTCCGCTACCAAGAAGTAGCTAAACCGAATGCCAGTTGCATGCTGGCTTTCTTTTTTGGTCTATTTAAGGCGTTTCTTCTCTTTTATCGGTTGTTTTACCTTCCAATGATTCTTTCGCTTATAAACGCCTCTTATCGATAAGAAAAGTCCTCCCGCTGATGCAGAGAGGACTCTTTCAATAAATGTTATTCGGCAGTTTTGGCTTCTTCCGCTTTTCCTGAGACGACTTCAAGAGCGCCTAGGGTCAATAGCTTCTGCGACTTGCGGTCGAAGAGCATGACGTGGTGGCCGGAGAATCCAAGTTTGACCTTGGTACCAATCGGATAGTCGATAGCGCCGAAGACATCACCGGTGAGGAGGAAGTTACCGACCTCAAGACGGATGGTGGTCTCTTTGCCGGTAGGCATTGCGCTATAGACATCAGCCTCCAACGTTCCGCCCTCGTTGATGGTCAAATACTCGGAACGGATGCCGATGACGTAATCATCATCGGTGATGACTGGGTTATCGGAGACATCGACGGGCTGTTTGATAAGAGGAATCTTATACGGGAAAGGACCATCTTTATTGGCTTTATCTGCGGTGATCGGGCGGGCGTTAGCCTCGAGTTCGGCACGCTTAGCGGCAAGGTCGAAGTTCTCATCGCGCGGAATGAAGATTGCCTTGTGGCCATCCCAGATGTCGAATTCGAACTGGCCTTTCGCATTCTGCCTGCCATGGACCTCGGCTAGGTTGACTGCCGGGTTGCCGATGAAGTCAGCGGTGAAGAGGTTGGCTGGGCGGTGATAGGTCTCTAGCGGCGACTCATACTGCTGAAGAACGCCATTGCTGATAAGGCAGATCTTGGTGGCGAGGGTCATGGCCTCCAACTGGTCATGGGTGACGTAGACGAAGGTTGCACCGGTCTCCATATGCAAACGTTTCAATTCGGAGCGCATTTCAAGGCGGAGCTTAGCATCCAAGTTGGAAAGCGGCTCATCCATGAATAGGACTTTCGGTCCCGGAGCAAGGGTACGGGCAATAGCAACGCGCTGCTGCTGGCCGCCGGAGAGCTCAGCGGGATAGCGATCCATGAACTGGCCAATCTTCAAGGTACGGGCGGCGGCACGAAGCTTAAGATCGATTTCCTCGGGGGAAAGCTTCCTATCCTTAACTAGCGGTTTTCCGTCTTCACCAAGGATACGGAACTTCTCATCGAGTTTGACGCCCTTGGCCTTATATTTGGCCAAAATGGCATCGGATTCAGCGTAGGCTTTTGCCTTGGCATCGTTGGCGATGGCTTCGATGTCGGCCCCTTCTTTCTCAAGGCCAAGTTTGAAGACCTTCTTGGCGGTCGGGTAAGAGACCTCGAAGAAGTCAGTGATCTTCAAAACGGCGGAATCCATTTTGACGATGCCGTTCTTGTCTTTGGCGTCCTCGATGAGGGAGACGACTTTCGCAGGTTTCTCAAGGACGCGGAGAAGATCGGCGAGGCGAACGAGCTTCCACTCGTAGACGTCCATCTCCTCCTTGACGTTCTTCAAGCCGAAGACGATGTTTTGATAAACGGTCATGTTCGGCCAAAGGGCGTAGTTCTGGAACAAGAAGCCAACGTGACGTTTGGAGGCGCTGACGTTGATGCCCGCATCGGAATCGAAGACGACGGTGTCGCCAATCGTGATGCGGCCGCTGGTTGGGGTCTCAAGGCCAGCGATCATACGAAGGGTCGTGGTCTTGCCGCAGCCAGACGGGCCAAGCAAGGTGACGAAAGCATTATCCTCGATCGTCATGCTGAGGTCGTCTACACCGTAGTAGCCGCCCCATTTTTTATTGATGTGTTCAAGAGTGATTTTAGGCATTTTTCTTACCTCCTCCGATGCCAGAGTCAATGGAGGCACCGGTTAATAGATTAACAACCAAGTTCGCGACAAGGACGAAGATGATGATGATTAAGTTGACTGCAGAAGAGAACGGGGTGAGACCCATTTCGTCGAAATACGCAAGAGACGTGGTTGCCATTTGGTCGTTATTGGCGACTAGGAACATGAACAAGTTAAGTTCACGCATGCCCGTGATGAACGGCAAGAGGTAACCAGAGATGATCGCGCTCTTTTGAATGGGAATGACGATCCTGCCCATGCGCTTCCACCAGGAGGCGCCCTGAATGACGGCAGCTTCCTCAATTTCCGGGGATAGCTGCATCATGGCAGAGAGCGAAGAGCGGGAAGAGAACGGGATGTACTTCACGGATCCGCAGATGATCATCAAGATCATCGTTCCGGTGAATCCGCCTAGACCTACCTGCAAGCCAAATGCGTAGTAGGCGATGGAGAAGGCGACGGCCGGAATCAAATATGGGAAGAAGCTGATGCCGTTAACGTAGGAGGCAAAGCGGCTCTTTCTCTTTCTGGAAACGGCATAGCCGGCCAAGAAGCCGATGGTACCCGCGACAAGGGCGCAGACAATGGCAACGATGGCTTGGTTGCGGAAGGAGGTCCAAATCGCTTTGTTGTAGAAGACACCGTAGTTGCCATACATACCAACTTCGCCATTTTCGTGATAAACCCACCATTTGGTGGTGAAGGCGGAATAGTCGCCCGGGTTCTGGACGAACGTTTCTAGACCGAAGGAGAAGATCGGTAGCAACGAGGTAAGCATGGTCGCGAGGATGAGCAAGACAGCGCAGACCCATTTGAATACCTTGCCTAGGTTGATTTTAGTCGCCTGCGCAGACTTGCCTGAGACCGTGATGAACTGCTTTCTCGAACGCATCGAGATCTGGTTGACGATAAGAATTAGGAAGCCGATTACCAACATGACGATGCCGATAATTGCGGCATAGCCATCGCCGGTAATGGCGCGGAGTTCAATGTATGAGGTCGCTAGAACCGAGAAGTTCTTACCGCCGATATAGTGAACAACCGGGTAGGAACCGACAGCACTAGAGAAGACAAGAAGAATAGTGGAAAGAATCGCTGGAACGATCATCGGAATGGTGACATGGGTGATGATTTTCCACTTCGGAGTATTAAGGATGGTCGCCGCTTCTTCTAGCGAGGCATCCATGTTTTTGAAGATGCCGCCGATGAGGATATAGGCGAATGCGGCATAGTGCATGCCTAGAACCATGGCGGAAGGGAATAGACCCTGGCACCACCATAGCGGGAAAGTGATGGCACCTTTGCTAATGAAGGCGAGAAGGCCATTGGAGCCACCGGTGACGGCGGCGGACCAGAAGAGGTTCTTCCAGACAAGAGCCAGAGTCCACTGCGGCATGATGTAGGGGAAGATAAAAACGGTGGAGATCCATTTCTTGCACGGCATATTGGTTCTGGTGACCAAGAAGGCCGCGGTGCCGCCGAATAGAAGCGCGAACACACAACTTAGAGCGGCGAGCAAAATGGAGTTAAGCAACGGTTCCCAAAGGTAAATGTCACCATAGGGGCCCGACATCAAGTACCACCAGTTAACGATCTGGAAGCCTTGGACGGAATAGCCGTAAGAGGTGGCGATAAGCGCCTCTTTGCCAGCATGGACAGTCAACGAGTTGGCAATGACGGACCAAAGCGGATATAGAACCGCAAAGGAGAGGACTAAGCCCAAGATGAGGAGAATGGCATTCTCCGGTCTTCCTAGCCAAGTGCCGACCGTTGTAAAGAATTTCGATAGCTTGCTGACCCTCTTTCCATTGGGGGTTTCAGCGGTTGGGGTATTGGTCATTTGTTACCTCCTTTACAAACAGGAGAAGGTCGTAAGGGAATTTCCGCTTACGACCTTCAGTCTAATCAGATGTAGTTTGCGAAAGGCTTAATTACTTCTTGAGGGTGTCGATCCAAGTACCGACGGTGAGTTCAACAGAGGCAGCATAAGCACCATCTTCGATGACAAGGTTGCCCTTGCCTTCGCCGATGCCAGTCCACCAATTGTAGCCCCTATCGTTGAGGACCGGGAATTCGTTTTTGCCATCTTTGTTGTAGCCATCATTGCTGTGATCCTGCTGGATGCCAGCGCTGGTGTTGGAGCAATAGCCGCCGATATCCTTACCCCAAGCCTTGAAGCCGTCATAGGTGCAAGTCATGAAGTGGATGAAGGCGCAGCTGGCCCACGGGAACGGAGAGGTCTTGAGAATCTGGAGATAATGCTTATACATGTATCCGCCGATTCCCTTGTAGCCGTCCTGATAAGCAGCGACGGTGACATTCTTCTTGGAAGAGGTATCGCTCTCCGTGATGGAACGAAGCTTGGAGTAGACAATGCAAGCAGAGGCACCCTTGGCATCATTGGTAACGAGCTCGTTGCAGATCGGGCCGTCATCGTTTCTTTCGGCATACTGGGTGAGCCAGAGTTTTGCGAAAGCTAGACCATACTTACCGGACTTTTCATCAAGGCCGAAGGATTTGGCCTTACCGGCTAGATCGTTAGCTTCCTTCTCAATGCGAGTCTTTTCAGCTCCGGTGAGAGCATTGGCGGCATCCATGAGGATGTCGGAGTACTTCTTCTGGGAGAGCATGATGAGCCAGTTACGGCCGACCGGCTCGGAGTTCGGGGCCATGAACATCGGGGCTTCACCAGTGCGGACAAAGTCCCAGCAGTTGGTGAAGGTCTTGTTGCCCTTGTTGTTGAATTCGAAGATCTTGTTTAGAGACTGGAGGGCGAACGGCTCTTTGTTGTCATCGCTGCCGACCCACTCTTTCGGAACATAGTTGTAGAAGTTGCCAGTGTTGATTTCCTTGGCGGCGATCTGGTTTGCATCCTGGATCAAGGTCATGGAAATGGTGTGCTTGGAGGCCTGGATATCGGTATCGATCATAGTGAAGATCGAGTTTTCCTTCGGCTGGGTCCAGTTGATGGTGGTCTTGAAATCCGGATTGTAATACGGGAAAGCCGCTTTAATGGCATCGGACGGATTGCCGTCAGCATCCTTGCCCTGGAGATAGTTGATGAAGTATTGCTTGGCGGTTTTGCCACGGCTGGAGTTACCGATACCGGTGAATTCCTTTCCATCAAGTTCTTCCATTGCCTTCTTATAAAGGTCTTTGGCGTCCATCGTCTGGGCTTCCTTGATGACCTTATAGACGGCATTGTTCTCGTCAATGATGTACGAGACCTTCGGAGCAACAGCAGTGCCTGCTCCACCGCAAGAGGTGAGGATAGAGCCCACCATAGCTGCGGATCCAACGACTAGTAGAAGAGATTTTTTCATTCTTCCTTTCACTTTCCGCGGAGATCAAAAGTCTTCCGCTTTTTAATTTTTTTGAAGTCACGCAATAGTCGGTTGCTAACTTCAATATATATTCTCAGTTTAAGGTGATAGCGCTTACATTTCAAGCGAACTTCGACACTTTTTTAAAGTTGTAAATCTGGGAATATCCAATTTGTTTCAGAAAAATAACGCGTCAATGAAAATGAAAATGATATGTTTTTTCATTACTACATTCCGTAGTGAGTTTACGAAAATTCAGCGAAAAAAATTCGATTGGGACATAATTTTATTCTTGTATATCTGTTTGGGTTTTTCGGGTGGTTAATTAATTGATTCTTCCTTATTTTCATGTGAATCAAAAGTTACGATAACGTGTGCGCTTTTGGTGAAAAATCCGTTAATGAATTATTATGGATAAAGAAAAAGAGATGATTTTTTCGCATCATAATCATCCCCTGAAGACAATTTTTAGGCTTTTCGGCCATTCACATAGCAACAATTGCGGCCGCCTTCCTTAGCCAAATATAGTTGCTTATCCGCTTCGGCAAAGGCACGTTTAAAATCAAATTTCGTCCCAGGCGGGACGACTACCCCGCCCATCGATATGCTGATTTGCTCTTCGATGTTAGATAGTTTTAGTTCAAAGATCTTTGCGCGCACGCTATCCATTTTCGCAAGAAGTTCATTCTCATCGGCCACATTGAGGAAGAGAACGAATTCATCGCCGCCCCAACGGATGAGTTTGTAGTCCTCTTTATCCAACAGTTCTTTGGTCGCATGCGTAACTTCGCGCAGGACTCTGTCGCCATCAAGGTGAGAATGGTTGTCGTTGAATTGCTTAAAGAAATCGATATCAAAGATAACCACTCCTCTAGTCCGCTCATTGATCGTTCTGTCATTGGTGCTCAAAAACGTTCTTAAGCCGTTGCGGTTCCAGCAATACGTAAGGGGATCGTAGTTGGAGGAAATGAGAAGCTTTTCGTTCTGGTGGTTAACGTAATATTTCTGCACGGCCACATAAAATAGAATCGAATGGAACACAAAACTAATAAAGATATAGGCCAATCCAGCGAGCACATATTGGTGAATCTCGTTGACCCCATAGATTTGATTTAAGCCAAGGGCCGTCCCGATAACGGAGCCGCCAATCAAAAGGCTGATGATGATTTCATCTTCGAAATACGCAATGGGGCAAATGCACATGGCAGCCATCCAAAGAATCGACGGTGAAATAGTTTTGCTTTTGCTAAGCTCGCCTTTCGCCGCATCGTCGACGAAATAAAGAAGCATTCCGACAAGCAGGAAAAGAACAAAGGCATCATTAGCAATTCGGTTTAGAACCGGCCTGGTCTTTTTAAGGAATTTGCCAAGAAGAACATGGACCTGCGCAAATATCGCGCCGAATAGGAACACCGCTTCTGCCGCCGTCGTAGTTGGCTCCGAGGCAAGGTGGGCCCAATGCCCGTCTCCATAGGCAATGAAATCCTTAACGACATAGAAAACAATTACGAAACCTACGACGATGCCAAAAAGGGCATCGACGCTCATCGCGTTATGGCAATAGTCCTTCCTGACTTCCCTTACTTCGTCTTTCCCAAAATTAAAGATTTTGCAGACGACGGAAGGCAAAAGAAACTTAAAGCGATTACCTTTGAAGGTTTTTGCTGACCTGTCCTTTTCCATAACGTTCAGGACACATTTTCTACCTCATCGGCTTTCAATTACAACTACACGCACAAAGCAAAACGATGTAGTTTCTACTATATTTCTAATAGAAAAGGCGCTTAGATTCACCAAGTGCCATAAAAGAAGTTTCTTTATTTCGCGATTTTGACTTTGCAGCGGAACCCGCGAACGCTGTAATAGCTTTCCGCTTTATTGAAGTAAACGAAGGCACGACCATGCCTAGTGCACCCAAATAACGCATCGCCCCGCTTACGGAATTCCGGATCGGTCTTAAGCCAATCCTGCGATTTGACATCAAATTCCCCAAGGCTCGTCAGCAATAGGAAGTCTTCCTCATTAATGATATGCGCGGAAAGGCAATGCGCTTTTCTTTCCACACTGTTCATAGGCGGATTCAACTTACGCGCATGGAAGGCATCTTCGTCATAGCAGAAGCTTCTCCTCTCTTTCGGTGACTCCTTGCAACAATCGAAGAACCAATATCCGTCATCGTCCACTTTAACGAGGTCGACTTCGCCGCCGCCCTCCTCTAAGCCGATTAGAACGTTGAGGTTATCCGCCTTCTTCAAGGCCGCAACAACTTCGCCAAGATCAATCTCGGGATGTTTCATATAACCCGAAAGGAATCGTCTTTGCCAGATTTCTAAAAACTCTTCTTTGGTCATGGTTTAACTCCTAAAAGTCAATTTGGATGTTGCTATCATTCTTCACAAATAAATATATGCAATAGGTTAATTTTTCATTTTTCACGTTCGTTGACGAAATAAGATAAACAACCACCGTTTTCCTAAATTAAAGGCAAAACGATATACGTTTTTCACCAAACCAATAAAAAGGGACTGCTGAAAAACCAATAGTTAATCGCCGGCTCACTTTTTTCATTTTTTAATCCAAAAACAATCAGCATTAAAGACAAGGTCGAACCTTCGGCATCTATTTCGTATAATAGGCCGTTGCAAGCTACTCGGGGGAGAATGAATGCAATGAAGAAACGATTACTTACATTAGGCATCGCGACGCTATTTTTAGTCAGCTGTAGAACGCCGGCGCAAAGCAGGATTTCCAGCGAAAAACCGGCGGAATCAAGCAAAGAGCCGGAGACCACTTCCATCGTCTCTGAAGAGACCACAGTCTCCGAAAAAACGGATAGTTCCTCTAAGGAAGAATCCAGCGAGCATGGGTCCGTTTCCAGTGAAGAATCCGTCTCCAGCGAAGAGTACGAGGAATCTAGCGAAGAGCCAGTTGAGTCCAGCGAAGAGTCCTCGTCGAGCGAGGAATCCTCTGCCAGCGACCCATATCAGCCAGTTCCTGACGATCCGGCTGTCACTACTTATTACAGCAATGTCTCTGGTACCGGAAAGAACCTCTTCATGAGCATTCGCAAGCGCATCCAGCAGGGCTTCAGCAGCCTTGGATACGCCGGCCTTT
Organism: uncultured Erysipelotrichaceae bacterium; assembly: GCA_902803375.1. Taxonomy (GTDB): domain Bacteria; phylum Bacillota_I; class Bacilli_A; order RFN20; family CAG-826; genus Alloenteromonas. The sequence continues at coordinate 19,831 of CADCPN010000040.1, forward strand.
GGGGAGCCTATTGGAAAACTGACGTCCGCAGCGATGGCAAGCTAAACGACTACTACTCCAACACCACTAATTACACTCGCGCTCAGCAGGGTGGCAACTACTCCGCCGAAGGCGATTCCTATAACCGCGAACACTCCATCCCGAAATCTTGGTGGGGCGGTGGAACATCCAATCAGGGATGCGATGTCTACATCGCCGTCCCGACCGATGGCTACGTGAATAACCGCAGGGGTAATCTCCCCTTCGGCGAAACCGATAGACCAACCTATAGCTCCAATAACGCCTACTGCAAATTGGGCCCCTCTTCCTTCTCTGGCTATAACGGAACGGTCTTCGAGCCCAACGATGAGTGGAAAGGCGACTTCGCACGCATCTATTTCTATGCTCTAACCCGTTGGGATGAAGCCTACGAATGGAGAGCGGGCAATGGAAATTGCTTCTTCTCCGGCAATCTCGATAAGAACATGGGCCTAACCGACTATGGACTAGGCTTGATGCTAAAGTGGCATCAGCAGGACCCCGTCTCCGCATACGAAATCAAGAAGAACAACGCCGCCGTCCAGCTTCAGGGCAACCGCAACCCGTATGTCGACCACCCGGAATGGGTTAATTCCATCTGGGGCGGCAGCTATTCGGAATCCAAGCCGACCTCGTTAAGCCTCAGCTGTGCTAAGACTTCTATCCTCGTTGGTCAGACCGTTACTCTCAGTCTGAGCTCCGAGCCCTCCAACGCCTCTAAGCGCGTCACCTTCGCTTCTTCCAATCCCTCCGTCGCCAGCGTCTCCAAAGAAGGAAACGTCAAAGGCCTCTCCCTTGGAAAGACCGTGATCACCGCAACTAGCACGCTAGATAGTTCCGTCTCCGCAAGCATCGAAATCACCGTCAAAGAAGCAGAGCCCGTCGCCCTATCCTCCATCTCGGCCAAAGACGTGACTGTTAACGAAGGCAAATCCGCCCAGATTGAAGTCACGTCCAATCCCGTCAACGTCAACCCGCTCCCAACCTATACCTATGAAGTTGCCGACTCCTCAATCGCAAGCGTCTCCGCTAGTGGCATCGTCACCGGATTGAAGATGGGCAAGACCACGGTCAAAGTTACCGCCAAGCAGGGCAATATCACCGCCGCCACTACTCTTAACGTCTTCGTTAATGAGAAAGGCGAAAACGGCTATACCAAAATTAAAAACATCACCGCTCCTGGGAGTTATCTCATCGTTGCCGAATCCGCGTCGAGAGTTCTCGACGGCGGCGTCGACCTCGTTGCCAAAAACGCCAAGAACCAGTTTGATGTCACCATCAAAGACGGCCACATTGCCAACGATGGCAAAGTCGATCTCTCCAAAGCCTGCTTCACCATCGAGAAAAGCGAAAACGGCTATGCCATCCGCACACAAAGTGGCGACTACATGGCTGCCAATAAATCCGCTGACTTGACGAGCAAGAGCCTTCCGGCCTACAACACCATCAGCATTAACAACAACGGACAAGCCACCATCAAATACAATGGATTGACCCTTCAGTACAACCAAGGCCTATTCCGCTATTATAGCAATGCCGGAGTCGGTTCCCTCGTCTCTCTATACCTTGCCGATTAAGCATCAAAATGCCCGCACGTGATTGTGCGGGCATTCTTTATTTAGCTACATGCCTAGCTTCGTTTCGACTTTGCCGACGATCTCCCGATACTTTTCATAAGCCTCATCGAAGTCTTCAACAATGGCATCATCATGTTTGATTTTTCCATTATCAAACTTCGGCATATCGCCAAGGTAATTATCCATAAGATAGGAGGAGAAATAAGCAGTGAATTTCTTCGCGCCGCGATGATTGAGGTGTTCAGCATCAAACTGATCGAGGTTCGGGTCGATTTTAAGCGTCTTAGCAAGGAAGGCTGGGTCGCACCATTCCACGAATTCAAAGCCCGCTTCCTCAACCTGTTTCTTCGCGGAGCGGACCATGTAGAACGCGGTCAGCGGATCATGAACCTGGTATAGGTCAAAGCTGACGATGTCATCTTGCAGGTAACGAGGCATCTGGCCAAAGATGAAGTGGGTCTTATCTTTATATTTCGAAGCGATTTCAAGGATGTCTTTGAGGTATTTTTTGCCATCCTGGCTGATTTCCGGGGTGTCAGAGGGATTTTCCTTTGCCACCTCATGAATCTCCATGCCTTTGGTAACCGTGGAGTTGGGATAATATCCTTTCGTCCACATCTGGTGATTATAGACAAATGACTCCCAATAGATCTGTTGGCGGAAACCGTTGTGGTGGGCAAACACCTCCCAGTCCGATTTGGTGGTTAGGTTGATGCCTTCCTCCGCCAACCTGGCCTTAACGGCATCTTTCGCCTCGCCATCAGGCATGCAGTCGAAGTAATCCTGGACGAAGGATTGCGCAGAGTCCCTAGTCTGGTTATTCAGGCCATTGAGGTCAACATAGACGACCTTCGGGCTCTGTGTTCTCTCAATCTCGTCGATGGCGATCTTAATGACCTCCAGGTGTGTCGGAGAAGAATCAACTGAATGGGCGGTGATGCCATAATCGTGGTACGCCTCTAATGGAATGAAACCATCGCGGACGGTGGAAGAGCCAACCATGACTAGGTCAAGCGACTGCTCCTTCTCTTTGTAGAAAGAGCCATAGGAGGTGACGCTGCTATCCAGCGGGATAAACAAAAAGTGGGCAATCGGGGCGAGGATGCCGACTAGAAGCAAGGTGAAGGAGGTTGCTTTGATTAAGTTTTTAACGTGCTTATTCATGTTCTTCTTCCTCCTTAGAATTGGATATATCCGAACTCATAATGCGGCAAGCCGGATCCATAGTAGCCAAACCAAACGATGGCGATGATGAGCAAGATCAAAAGCGGCCATTTCACATAAAGCGGTTTCTTGTAGAAATGCTCTAAGAGCAATTCGCCTTTGAGATAGTACTCTTCAATTAGGTCGACGGCGATGACGCCGAGGAAGCAAAACAAAGCCACGATCATTGTGATGTAGCCAAGCTGGTTATTCAAGTTGGTGATGGTGTTATTGTAATCCGAGGTCGCAAACATCTTAATGAATAGCTTCCAGGCATCGGAAAGGGTCGGGGCCATGAATAGGATTTTTCCAACGCCCAAAAGGAAGATGGTCTTCAGCCACAAGAAGATGGACCAGATGATATTCGAGACTTTGCGCTCTTTGATTTTCGTGACCGCATAGAATTTCTTCGTTAACGGATCGAAGATGACTTCAATGATGATGATCGCACCATAGTAGAGGCCCCAAAGGACGTAGTTCCAGCTGGCTCCATGCCAAAGGCCGGTCAGGAACCAAACAATGATCAAGCCAAAGACGGCCGGGACCTTCTTGCCGAATTCCGGCATGATCTTTTTAGAGGCCTTGCCGATCTTCAAAGATAGTTTGGAAACGGAAAGCGGATAGAAGATGTAATCCTTGAACCATGCGCCAAGAGTCATGTGCCATCTTCTCCAGTATTCGTCGATGCTTAGGCTCAAATATGGTCTAGCGAAGTTCTCAGGCAACTTGATGCCCATGGTCATCGCGATACCGATAGAGATATCCATATAGCCAGAGAAGTCACAGTAATCCTGGACGAAATAGAAAAGAATCGTCAGGAATGCCTCAAGGTTAGAAAGGCTATCCACGTTGGCGAATCCGAACTTGATGAATGTGAAAAGTGCATCGGCGATGACCAATTTCTTGAAGTAGCCCCAACCCATGCGGATAAGGCCCATGACGAAGTAGTCGTAATCAAAAGCATGCTCTCCGAAAAGGCTATCTTTCATCTCGTCGTAACGGACGATTGGACCCTGCATAACCTTAGGGAAGAAGCAAAGGAAGAGGGCGAATTTAGCGAAGTTGGTCTCCGCTTCCGTCTTCCCCCAATAGACGTCGACGATATAGCCGATGGCTTGGAAGACGTAGAAGGAGATGCCTAGTGGCAAGAACAAATGCCAGAAGCCAAAGCTGAAGTCCGGATTGAACCAATGAATGATGCCATTGAGGTTGCCGATGGTGAAATCGGCATACTTCATGACAGCGAGCATCAGCACATTGATCACGATGGCCAAAACCATGTAGAGCTTGCGCCTCTTCTTGGCCTTTTCCTTGTAGGCTTTCTTCTCCTCAAGGCTCATCTCAGCCTTATGCTCTTGGATGTAAGCTTTGCTCTCTTTAGCGTTCTTCGTGATTGCCTTCGCGAAGAAGAACATTGAGATGATTGTCACCGCGATAAAGAAAAGAGACTGCCAGCTCATCATGGCATAGAACGCCAAGGACGCGATTAGCAGCGTTATGTAGCGGAACTTCTTTGGAGTGATCCAATAAAGAATGATTACGGCAGCAAAAAACACCAAAAAGGCGAATGAGGTGTAGCCGAAATCAAAGGGAAGCATGGTTATTCGCTTAGTCTTTCCACCATCTTAACGAGGCCTTCAACAGAGTCAAAGTTCTCGTAGACAATTTCCTGTGGCGGGATCTCAATATCGAAGGTATCGGAAAGCTCGCCGATCAATTCGACGATTCCAAGAGAATCGAGAATACCGCTGTGAACGAGCTGGGTATTGGATTCCCAATCCTTCACATCGGAACGGATGCCAGAAAGGATGGAGATGATTTGTTTTTTGACGTTGTCCATGATTAACCTCTTATAAAGATTTTTTTAAGCCATTGCGGTCAATTTTACCGTTCGCATTGAGCGGCATCACCGGCAATACCCTAACAATGTTAGGTACCATATAATAGGGGAGTTTTTCCCTAGCGTCATTAGAAATGACGGTGACCGCATTCTCCAATTCGCGGTTCAAAGTGACGAAGAGCACGATCTTGCCTTTGTCCTGGTTATAGAGACAGCAGCAATCTTCCACATAGTCGAGCGAGGACATGACAGCCTCGATATCCTGCAATTCGATTCGGTATCCCATGTGCTTGATTTGGAAATCCTTCCTGGCGTGAAAGACAATATCCCCATCATCATTGATCTCTGCAAAATCACCAGTATGGAGGAAACGTTTTCCATCCTCCACTCTAAAAGTGCTCGCGGTCTTCTCTGGATCGTTATAGTAGCCGAGCGCGACTTGGTCAGAGCAGACGCAAATCTCTCCGTCCTCCAGCTTAACTTCATTGCCATGAAGCGGCTTGCCAGTTGGCAAAGAGGCATCGATGGGCAATTCGCCTTTGACTTCATGATAAAGGCATGCCCCCGCGATTTCGGTGGAGCCATATAGATTCACGAAATGGGTATCAGGCATAGCCGCGGTCCACATGTTAAGATATTTGGCCGGGAAAACCTCGCCGATGAAGAATACGCGTTTAAGGTATTCCGGCTTGATGTAATTCAAAGTCCTAGTCTTAGCGATGACAGTCAAAGCGCTAGGGACCCAAAGGATGGTATCAACCTGCTTTTCGTTTAGATAATCAACGATGACCTTCGGCAAAGCAAATTTGGTTTTATCCGGGATATAAAGGGTGCCTTTAAGCTTCAGGGTCAAATAGATGTCTTTGGCGGAAGCGTCGAAGGAGAACGGGGTCTGATTGCAGATTCTCACGCCTTCCTCTAGGCCAAAAGTAGAAACGAAATTATCCACAAAAGCCAAGACGTTGCGATGGCACTTCATGACTCCTTTTGGCTTGCCGGTGGAGCCGGAAGTAAACATCAAATACAAAGGGTCTTCCGCATTGAAGGCAGCCTTCATCTCAAGGATGTCAGCTTCGTTGATGGGGAAAGAAAAAGCTTCTTTCGCAGACAAGGATTCTAATTCAGGGCAATCAAAGCCATAGGCAACCTCGCCGATATCGACGATGTCTTTCTTTCTCTGCTCCGGATAAGTCGGGTCCATCGGGACATAGCAGTTGCCACTTAAGGCAATGCCGAAGAACAAAAGCAATGTGGAGAAATCTCTTCCAACATTAACAAGGATCCTCTGCTTGCGGATGCCTTTGCTCCAAAGGTAGCAAGCGACGCTGCTGACCTTGGACAAAGCGTCGCGATAATTGACGCCTTCGACGTCCTCGAAAAGCAAACGTTCGGGGCAAGTCAAAGAGGCGGATTCTAACAATTCAAATACGTTTTTCATCGAGCGCAACTCAAGTGGAAATATTATAAATATTTAGCTCTTCAAATTCTACTGATAATCCCCAAAGGAAGAAACGGCTCGCCATAGATCCAGCATGCAATCGGTTCGAGTTTGCAGGAAACAAGAGAAAACGCAGGATAAATATGCCAAAACGGTGTACATTTTTCGATGACTTTACACACGGGTAGTCATTCGCGCCTATATAGCGTAGACTATGCGGAGCTAAAGATAGCTCGCTCGCCTATGAACTTACCATTGCTTTTTTTAATTCTCGCAACGCTGCTTTGCTTCAGTTTGCTCTGCCTCTTCCGCCACTTCTATGACGGCACCGCTTTGATTTCCGTCGCCATCGGCGCGGCCATCAACGCCAATATCTTCAACGCTGGAAATATGCCTATCGAAGTTGGCTGGCTCATTATGGGAATCGGCTCCATGCTCTACACCATTTTCATGTTCACTGTCATCTATAAAGCGCATGACTATGACATCCCATCCGCCAAGAGTATGTCCGTCGCCACCATCGTCGCCATCTTGGTCAGCGCGATGATCGAAATGCTCGCGAAGTGGTCTTATTACGGTTACCTCGATTGGGCCATGGGCCAGGCCATCCTCCGTTATGTCTTCTCCTGCGTCAGCACCTTTGTCGGCATCTGGGTCATGCTTTGGGTCTATAGCAAGTTCAAGGCAAAGAACATGAACGTCTACGTCAACTTTGCTCTTTGCGTCCTCATCGCCTCATTGTTCAACTCCCTCGTCTATTACGGTCTAGTCGCTTTGATGACTCAGCAGATTCCAGAAGGATTTGCCAGAATGCTCGTCGGTTCCTACGTCGGCAAGATCGGATGCGTCGTCCTCGGTGATCTCATCTACTTCATCAATTCCAATTTCTGGAAGCCCAGACAACTCGTCATCAACTTCACCGATAACAGCGTCCAAGTAGAAAAAGAGGCCGAACCCAAATAAGGATCGGGCCGTTATTTTGCTTAATAAGCGAAGGCGCCTGCCTCCGCTAGATCGGTAGTTTTCGCGTTTTTCGCAGACTCTAGGATACTTGCTTTGGTCTTCTTCGCAGAAGCGTCGTAATAGAAGAGATCGGCGGAGGTATCGAAGGAAGAATAATCGTGCACGCCATCCGGCTTGCAGGAGTTTTTGACGACATCGGTTCTGCCGCTCACGATGGTTGCCTTCGTGGAGTTCTTGCAGTTGTCGAACACATCACCGAAGGATTTGATGGCGGTGTTAGAGAAGGCGCTGCTCTTCGTAACCTTATGCGGATATTGGCAGCCTTCGAAATAATTGGCTTCGGAGAGGGTGTAGGAGTTTGCCCTCATATCCACGCAGGTCGTGCAGTTCTTATAGTAGTTGTTATAGACGTGGAGGTTTGCCTGCCTTCCTAACGGAAGTCTGGACTGAACCTTCTCATAATAGTTGTGATGGAAAGTGATGTTCCTGGTCATCTGGGTGTCGGATCCGCCAAGCAATCCAGTCTTATGGCAGTTATAGAAATGGTTATAGGCAAAGGTGACGTTGGAGAGTTTCTTCAAGTCCGCAGAACCATCGCCATCATGCTTATCCTGTTCTTCAGAGAGGTCCCAATTGTTTTTGCCGCGATTGAAGGTGCAGTGATGAAGGAAATAGTTAGCGTAGCCTTCCCCAAAAGCGGTCTTTACGCTCTTGCCGTTACTCGCGTATTCGCCAGCGCCGCCCTCAAAGGAGCAGGCGTCTTCGGCATAGTCGGTGAAAGTTAGATTTTTCACTTCGATAGAGGCACACCTTTTAAAGGTGAAGCCCCAGTTCAATAGGCCAGCATTCTCGCCGATTCCTTCAACCGTTAAGTTGGAGACGCCGGTGACATCGCACATGTTGAAATAGGAATCAGTCTTGGCGGAGGAGGTAACCGTACGAACGCTATAAACACCCTTTCCATCAGTGCCCTCCGGAGCCCAGATGATGTTAGTCAGCCCATCCAGTTCCTCGTAGGTAGTCTCTTTGACGTTAGAGAAATAATCCGTACCCGAGCCGTAAGGGGTCTTGCCATCAGAAACGGCTTTAACCGCGAATTGATTTGCCTTGATGGTATCTAGGAATCTAACGACGACAGGGACAGTGCTGTCTTTCGTATGATTAAGAATATTCACAAGGCCTGTGTATGTATTTTTGCCAATCTTAGCCGAAACATTGTTCTTGGTTGCATCGCTGACATAAACAACTACGGCACCGTTTTTGAGTTCGCCATCATTGGTATAGGCTCCGACGCCTTCGGTGTTGCCAAAATGGGCATAGCCAGAGCGGTCGATGGCGGTGACGGCGATATCCTTTTTGCTAACCTCTGTTCCACCGTAATTCAAGGTAAGTTGGTAGGTACCTGCCTTAAGGCCAGGCATGAAAAGCTTTCCGTTTCCATAGTAAGAAGAAGGAACATCTTTGCTCCCGAAAGAGGAGGTCACCTTCGCGCCGGTGATCTCGCCGGTGTAGGTCGCGGCAATGGTCTCGTTTCTGGAATCGATCGTCAGGATTTCTCCAGCTTCCGATAGGGATTCAGAGGAAGATTCCCCCTCGTCGGATTTCTCAATCTCAGAAATAGAAGTCTGCGAAGAGAGCTCGCCGGCTTTGGCGGAAGAACTATCCACGGAATGCGGCACAACATCACAAGAGCAAAGGACCCCAAGGGATAAAGTAAGCAAAAGATGGTAACTAGATTTCATAAAATGGCCTTGTATACAGGTCATTAGTGTACTCGAACTAATCACCCGAAAAACTACTTTTTCTCTTTTTTGGTGCTCAAAGAACAAAAACAAAATTGCATAATGCCCCTTATGGTTTGTGTTTTTGGAAAGCAAAGTGCGCTATAGTGCTCGTATGATTACTCAAGTTTATTCTATCCACGACGTCGAAGAAGCCAGAATGTGTGTCGACGCCGGCGTCGATCATATCGGCGTAGCCCTAAAAAACGGTTATGCATGCCCGCGCGAAGTTGAGCTAGACGGAATCAAGGAGATCTTCGATTTCATCGGCAACCGCGCAAAGAAGGTGTTGATTGTTGTTTCTCCAGGACCGAAGGAAGTCCTAGAAGCCGTCGAGGTGCTGAGACCCGATATTGTCCACATTTGTGGAAATTATTACGAGGCTACCCCTGAGCTAAAAGAGCAGCTGCATGCCATCGATCCGAAGATCGAACTGATGCAGGCCATCGGCATTCCGACTCCAGGCATGGAAGAAAAGGCGAAATACTTTTCCTCCTTCTGCGATTACCTCATCCTCGATTCCATCCGCCCTGGACTAACCTCCATCGGCGTCGCCGGCGTCACCCACGATTGGAGCGTCGACCGCCACATCGTCGAGATTGTGGGAAAGTGCAAGGTCATCATGGCAGGCGGCCTTGGCCCCGAGAACGTCTATGATGCCATCAAGACGGTTCGCCCATTCGGTGTCGATTCCTTCACCAAGACCAGCGTGAAGACCCCCGATGGCGATACCAAGAAAGATGAGAAGCTCATCCGCAAGTTCGTCTTGGAATCTCAAAAGGCATTCGCCGAAATCAAATAACGAGATTGGAACTCAACTTGACGTCGGGTTCCTTTTTTATGCAAACGCATAAAGAATGTTCTCTTTTTCATCTCGTGCTCTTAGACTTTTCCCAAATGAAAAAATCTTTATTCCTCAGCATCATCCCCTTGCTGACGCTGTCAGGCTGCATCACGGTCGCGAAATCGAACTCTTCCAAGGGCTCTAGCAAAGGGGAAGAATCCGAGGTCGAGGCTTCTCTTAGCTCTTCAGTCGAATCTCTTTCCCGCTTCTCCGAGAATGCCGATTCTAGCGAAGGTAAAAGTGACAGCGGGCTTTTCGATGAGCTTTTCTCATCCGCATCGTCTTTGAGCATTCAGCTCCGTTTCAGCAACGCCTCCTTAATGGCCTTGTCGAAGCTTCAGTCCGCTAGCCGTAAATACGACGACGTCTATTTCCCCGCTGATATGGAGTTAGAACTTAACGGAGTCAAATACGCCTTTGCCGAAGTCGGCGTTCGCATGAAAGGCAATACCAGCAGGCGCGCCATCGTTAACAATGACAACGTCATCTACCAGCCCTGCCATTTCAAAGTCTCCTTCAAAGAGACCTTCGATAGCGAAATCTATGATGACCCCAAACTCTCCTCTTTCCGCAAGTCTTGGGAAAGCGCTGAAAGCAGAGCCAAGAGAAAAGATCGTACCCTCTTTGGTCAGAAGAAGATTGATTTGAAGTACATCCCGCGCAACAATGGCACCTGCAAAGTTAGGGAAATCTATGCATACCAGTCCTTCGAAAAGGAAGGCTTGCTAGCTCCGAAAGCGACCTTGGCTTCCCTTACCGTGAGCAACGACTCCTCCACCCTAGACGGTGAATTCGAGGTCATCGAATGCATCGATAAGCAGTTCTTAAAGAAACGCTTCAGCAAAGCAGACGCCAAAGGCGATCTGTATAAATGCGTCTATAACTCTAGAGGCAAAGCGGATCTCTCTCGCAGCGGTGCCGTTACGAAGGACACCGATCCCGAGACTGGTAGGACCATTGGAACGCGCGTAGCCAAAGGAAACATCGGCGTGGAGGATAACTGGAACGGCTACGTCCCGAACTATCAGCTGAAGACTAACGACGACAACGGTGAGGAAAGCGACTTCACTAGCCTCAGCAACTACATCAACGGCATCTGGAACACCGTCTATGGGCCAGATGGCGGCTCTTCTTCGATGATTGAATCCGTTCTCGACGTAGACCAATTCTTGAAGTTCAGCGCGGTTAGTTATCTTCTAGGCAACCCCGATGACCAGCGTTACAACTACAACAACTATTACATCTACTTCATCCCCTCTACCGGTAAAGCCGTCTATATTCCCTATGACTGGGATTGGTGCTTAGGCTCCGCTTGGAACGAAGGCTTGCAAGACAACATGAAATCAACGACTCCATTCGATGAGTGGACCATCGATAACGGAACCGCCTCCAGCGTTTATTACGCAACCTTCTTCAAAGGCAAAAAGGATGGCATGTCCTTAACGTTTGATCGTTCTTCCTATCAAAACGCATATCTAAGCTATGTGAAGAAAGGCGTGGAGGACGGCATTCTCGATCCCGAGAATTACCTTTCCTTGACCAACACTCTCCACAGCTCCGATAACAACGAATACGAAAGCGTCTCTTCTTACATGAATGTAAAAAGGGCGCGAATCAATTCCTAGGCAACAAAAATCCCCTCCGCGACATGGCAAAGGTGGTATTTTTGTCGATGGTGGACCATAGGAGACGACATGCGAACCCTCCCATGATCCATAAAAGTGCTGATTATATCGCCGTAATTTAGAAATAAGCCAAGATGCCAATCATCCATTAACGACTTTGATTAATCGGAAACTCTTCACGGAAGATTGATGCCTCGCAGTCTGCAACACTCTTCAATTGTCTTTCTCCATTTTCTTGGAAGTTTATCGAAAAGCTCATAGAATTCCGCGCAGCTTTTGGTAGAGGCGTTAATGAAAGACAAGACATAATCAA
>CADCPN010000041.1 GCA_902803375.1 uncultured Erysipelotrichaceae bacterium
GGAGACCGCAGGGGCTAACTGCCGATAGCGAGTCATACGTACTCCCCTCACTTACCTATTAGGGGTCGAATTCTCAAAAGGTACTCTATATCAGAAAGAGAATGTCGGCATGGCGGCCAAGGAAGGGGCATTCCTTGAGAACCTGTTGTTGACCCGCGATTTGTTCACCCCTAACTTATCCCGCGATTTGTTCACCCCTCATCTTCGCCTTAAGCTTCTGGACGTACCGTTTGCTTATGCCCAGTTTGGCGGCGGCCTCATCATTCGTGAGCTTGCCCTCCAAAGCCCTCCCGATGGCGACTTTGACGAATGAGCCGTTCAAGTCCTTCATGAGTGGACCTCCTTTGGGAAGAGGATACATTGGGAGAGGCGAACAGGTCGCGGGATAGCGAGACTCTAGGCTTATGCGCGTTGATAGAAAGTATTCGATTCAATATAATTGAATCTATGCTTTTGCTTTTATTCGCCTTCGTGGCGCCTATTCTAATCAATGGATGCAAGTTCTTGGTTTTGTTCTTTTTGGCCAAGAAAAAGGGAAGCGATATCCTTAAGAACAAAGGATGGCTATCCCCGCTTATCGATTTAGGGATCTCCATCGTTTTGGAAATCGCCTTCTTCCTGACCGTTTATTACGGCTTTGGCGGTGTCTATTTCGGCAACGTCGCCATCGCGATGTTTCTGCTTTCCCTTCTCATCGCCGCCTTATCGCCCTTCTCTATCTATAAGAAGATCAAGGACAAAAGCATCCTCGACAAGGAAAACCTCAGAGGGCTCATATTCAAAAGCAGCCTCTTGGCTATCTTCCTTCTTGAGACCCTCGCCTTTAATAACGATGCCTATGGCAGCAAAGGCGAAGTGACCGAGATTTCTTTCTCCTCTAGCCTCGTCAGCATGCCTTCCTCCTCCACCATCCATGAGCAGGAAGATGGGAGCGTCGGCTTCGAATATGGCAACAAGACCTATTTCACGGTCACGATGGACGCCCCGAGTAACATCGATACCGTCTCAATGAATATCGTCACCAAAGAAGATATGAAATTCGCGGTCACCGTCGATACCTATATGGGCAAGGAGAAAGTCGGCCATGCCTATAATGGCGACATCGCGACGGGCTATGACCCCTCTAACCTCATTAGGCTAAACGGCGCAACCTTCGATTCCATGAAGATCCTGCTCGGCCCAGCCTGGGGAAGGCAGTATATCGGCGACAGGGTCAATGAGCCTTATATGATTCGCTGCAATGGCATCAGGCTCAACACCTCCGTCAAATTCTACTTCTCCTATATCCGTTTCTTCCTTTTTGCCTTCCTCGCCGGTGTCGCCTGCTACATCGATAAGGTAATTCGCGAAAAAGGAGAAGAAAGAGCTGATGTCACCCGCAAGTTCCAGCTTGGCATCCTCGCGCTTGGCGTCGTCACCTTCATCGGCTGCCTCATTTATCTTTTCGTAAACAAAGTCACCTTCTTCAACGCTTATCCGCTGAATCAGCCAGTAGAGTCATACGATATCTTCACGCAAACCTTCGATGCCTTTAGAAAAGGTAGGCTAAGCCTTGATATCAAGACCACGAAATTGCTTTGGGACCACGCCTACTATAACGGCAACGTCTATTCCTATTACGGCCCTCTCCCGATCTTCTTGGTGAGCTTCCCGCTATATTGGCTTAGCGGCGGCCATCTTCTACTCTCGGCCCAGGGGTTGGAGATCGTGGGGCTATCTCTTCTTATCCCGATGTTCTTGGTCCTTCTTTGCGAGCTTATCCATATCTATGATAAGAACATGGATTGGAGAAGCCTAAGCTTCATCCTCTTCGCCTCCTTCTTCTTCATCCTTGGATTGCAGTTAGTCTCCTATAAGCAATACCTAATGGGAGGCAGCGTCCTTAATCCCTGCGTTGAGGCGATCTATCACGTCCCCGATATCTATGGCCTCCTCAATATGGACGCCTTTCTCTTCGTCGCCCTTCTTGGCTATCAAAAGAGGAAGCAACGCCCATGGCTATTCTCTCTTGCGGGTCTATTCTTCGTCTTCATCATCGCTTCTAGGCCTAATCTCGCCTTATGCATCCTCTTCGCCGCGCCGCTATTCCTTAAGCCCTTGTTCCGCAAAGGCGAATGGAAGAGCAAGGCGCTAGAGTACCTGCCGATGTTTGGCATCCTTCTTTTTGGCGCAGCGCTTATCTGCCTATATAACCTTAAGAGATTCGATAGCCTCACCGAGTTCGGCGCCCGTTATCAGCACACCGTCGCCGATGAATCGAATATGAAGCTTCACGGCAACCAGATCATCCCTGGCCTGCTTCACTTCTTCTGCAATCCTTGGCTCAAGAACAGTAAGGTCTTCCCCTATATTTCCTATTCCAATGTCAACTTCACCGCGGATAAGACCGACTTCTCCTATTACCTTAGCGGTGCCGTCGGCGCCTTCACGATCCCCTTCTTCTGCTTGCCCATCCTCTCTCCGCTAGCCTTTAAGAAAGGCCAGGATCATTGGCTATACGCCTTCATGCTCCTGCTCCTTCCGACCACGGCGGCATTAGCGGTCCTCACCTACTCCTACGCAGGGCTATGCCCTCGCTACATGTTGGAGATCTTCCATCTCTGCACCATCGCCTCCATCGTCGCGATGGTCGCCCTCATCAAGCGTTTTGCCAAAATAAGCAATTACCTTATCCCAATCGCGACCATCACCATCCTCTTCTCCCTCTATATCGTCATCAACCTCAACTTCATGAGCTTCGATGGCTTGAATGCAGGGGACGTTGGCGGGCTGTTGCTTCGCTTCCGCGATGCCTTTGCAATCTTCAATGCCTAAAAGTTACCTCAGTCGAAAATGGCTGCCGTTTTCTTGTGGAAAAAAGGAACAAAACCGAAATGAATTTCGGTCGGAACTCGGGCGAACCCGAGTTTTTTGCTAGAATTAGGCATGCGCGGCCCGTTCAGGAAC
>CADCPN010000042.1 GCA_902803375.1 uncultured Erysipelotrichaceae bacterium
AGAAAAGCGAACGGCGAGGAGTCAGCAGAGGCCATAGTACCCTAAAGGGGAAGGGCCGAACCAACCAACCGCCACAGTACGAATGGCGGTCGGAAGCCACGTCCCGATGGAAAGCGTAGGGAGATTGGAGTCCGAACGAAAAGGAGGAAAAGGCAAACGCTGAGAGGCGTTATGTTGATTGGAACCGCCGTATGCGGAAAACCGCACGTACGGTGGTGTGAGAGGGCGGGCGGGATTAAAACCTCGCCGCTCTACTCGATTCTATCCTTCCTTTGCCTTTTCTCGCATTCCACCTTATCCTTATTCCTATGCAGACTGATAACTCTAAAAAACCTTATATCTACCCCGACAACATCGTTCCGGCGGGGACTGGCAAGATTGTTGGCGGCTTCATCATCGACGGCGCGATCACCATGCTGCTGTTTGCGACCCTCTATTTCACAGCTGGCCCAGCCATCAGCGCTAACATGGGTGCGAACGATATTGTGGAAAATGTCACTACATATGTTTCGGAAACCAAATTTATCCGCCCTGTGACTGCTGATGGAGGCCTCACTTGCCGCATCTATTCCTACACGGGGGACGATGGCAATATCGGTGAGGATCTCAAGATCTCAAAAGACTATGAAATCTTCGATGGCAAGTACGTCGGCAAGTACGCTTACGAGGCTTACGAAGACATTATTTGGTCCTTCTATACCGGTTGGTCTTTGACCGGAAATAACTGCGCGCTTGTTGACAATAAAGGAACAATTGTCTCCGATGTGGAAAAAACTACTAATTCTTATGGGAAATGGACCTATGAGAACATCTTCGGATTGGTCCAAGGATCCCCGATTACCCCAGCTTCCTATTTCACTTATGCTCTGGATGGCGAGCAGATCAACTATAACGTTGCCCCTGCCCTCAATCCCTCCAATGAGGTGGTGAAGAAACTATCTAGCAGCGACGAGAACGAAGTCAAAACCGCGGCCGCGACCTTGGCCTCTTATTTCTATAATGGCTCCTCGAGTTCTCCAAGCGGCCTCTATTACGATGGCTATCAGGCCTTCATGGCGGGCCAGCCTTATTACAACAAGCTCTATAAGCAGGCTTCCCAAATCGCTTATATCGCCCGCCTCCCGGCCGTTATTATCGCGCCGCTGCTTGCCTTCTTGATCTTGCCGCTATGTATCCCAGAAGGAAGAAGCTTAGGCAAGCTCCTCATGAAAACCGCGGTCATCGGCGCCGATGGCTATAGCGCGCCTAAGTGGAGAATCCTTATCCATTGCCTGCTCGCAACCTTGCCTTGGTATGCCTTGCTTATTCCCAATATGATGCTTGGCTTCATGGCCATGGTCATCGTTTGGGTCATCTCCTATATCCTCCTTTACGTGGATAAGAGGCATCAAAGCATCCACGAAAGGATCGCTGGCACCTTAACGATTGATTATGCCGCCTCGACCTATTTCGGCTGCAAAGAAGACGAAGAGACCTATATCAGAAATAATCCTGATAGCGCCTTCGCTAAAAGCAAAGAAGAGAAGAAAGAAGACGAATTCCCAACCTCCGTCGAAGCTGCTTTGGCAATCAATAAAGACCTCACCTCCGCCAAAGAGGATGAGCCTGCTTCCAATAAGGAAGCCGTCGATTTAACCGACACCGAATCTACCGACGTCGAAGAGCTTGCCGCCCTTGATTCGGAACAATCAAGGGCAGAAAAAGCGGAAGAGCCGAAACAAAAAGAGCCGACCCCTGTCGACGAAGACGAATTCCTCGATAAGAAATAATGAAATCGGAAGACTTTTGCGGGCCTTCCGTTTTTCGGTTATAGGCTATTGAGGATACTGCCGATAGCGGAATATTCATCGACCCAGACGACGATGAGGTCGAAGGAGAAGAAGTAATTGGCGATGTCCCTGAATACGGTTTGGGCATAGCCTTTTTCCTTCTTCATGAAGATGAAGTTGAACTTGAGGTAGTTGTTGGCTAGCTGCAGCAATCTCTTCATATCCGGATCGGTGAGGCTGATGCCGATGAAGAAGCAGCAATTGAATTTGAAATCGTGGAGCTGCTTTGCGATATTCCAAGAATAAGGGTTGTTATAGAGGTAGTAGTAGTCGGACTCGTTGAAGATTAACGAGTCGACGAATTTGCTTTCGTGAAAGCGGTCATAGGGCAATAGGCCATGCACGTGGTAGATATTCGTGACCGCCTTCTTGTAGACGAAGGAGGAATCATCGTAATTGGTGGAGTAGAGGATACCCCTTTTCTTTAGAAGGTATTCGAGATTGGTATCGAAGTTATAGGTGATGACGTTGGTGCCTTCATGCGCGGCGAGGTAATCCACGCATTTATAGAGGGTGCTGTCGGGATCATTGAAGGATTTGGCTTCCTTGAATTCGTAAAGCTCGTGGTTCAAAGACTCATAGGTATCAAAGCCTTTGGCCTTTAAGATGGCGCCGGAGGTGAATAGCTCTGCACCGACGTAGTGCTTGATCTCGTCTCGGGATTCGGCTTTGCCGGAATAGTAGGAGGCGTTGAGGGCGTCGATGAGTTCATTCCAGTTCTTCGCGCCATAATCCTTGTTGATGCCAGCGCCCATGATGAGGTCGGTCGGCAGGCAATAGGAGTAGAAACGCATGAGCCATTGGCAAAAGCATGCCCCACTTGAATTGACGCCTTTTTCCTGATCGAAGCGCGACATGAGATCCATGTTGGATTTAGAGGAATTCAACGTGGAGTAAGCCGTCTTTTTGCCCTCGATATGGCCATTGGCGATAAAGTCGTTGCCGTCAAAATATATGTTTATGGAGGCGACTGGAGCGAAAAGGTCGGCATCCCGCAGGTTCTTCACCTGGACGATGTTGACGTTACCCATGATGTCGAGATCCTCGAAATTGACGCCGTGAAGGGAATCGAAGATGTGGACGGTGTACTTATGGATGTGACCCTTGCTGCTGGTGACGATGCACTTGAAGTTGCAGCTGGGATCGAATCGGAAACCGAAACTCCTTAAAACGATGGAATCGTAGGAGACGTCGTTGAGGTAGAGAAGGTAGAGGAGAACCAGTAGGCTCTTCTTTTTGTAGAGGTAGCTTTCGCGAGATTGCTTGTCCATGAGGTTTGGGGCCCTTTCACTCCCATTATCGTAGGGAAGACTTATAAATAAGTCAAAGAAGGGAAGCGAATAGCGGTTGACCGATATTTGGAACAAACGTATCGGCTTTGTTTTATCGTTATGAACGTTTGCGACGCATTGTTCAGAAATTTACGAAAAAACAGCCACCGTTTTTAGGCAGCTAAACATCCACACTTGAAACATTGTGGCACAAGTAATAGTATTTAAGGCTCGAAAAGCTACGCGTTCGTTGGACCTGATTACTAAAGTAATCAAAAAGCCCGCGAAATCTTGGTTTTAGGCCTATTTCTAAGGTAGCCTACCATTTACAAAAAGGTCATATTCCCTATAATAAAATGGATATGGAAAACACACGCCAATCGTCGATCGGCCAAAGGGCCGCAAAGCGAGGAACGCAGGGGGGCAAATTTGCCTTTTTTGCCGTACTTGGGCTTGCGTCTTTGACCGCTGTTGCGACCCTATCTGGTCGCGTTTCACCCGTCGCTGCCGGCACCGACACTTCTGATACGGCATCCAGTACGAATTACGACTTCTCCCACGAAACCGAAGTCAACCCGAAAGAGCTCTCCGCCGTCATCTCCTCCTCTGCGAGAACCGATGACTCTCAGTCGCTCTCCGTTACATTCTCGTCACTAAGAACCGAAACCTTGGCCAATGGAACCGCAATGAAGAACGTTTACGTTGTTGCGGACGACGACGCTTTCCCAGGAACTTTTGCGGACGCCATCGCAGCCGCCAAAGAAGAAAAGGCCGCCAAAAAAGAAGCGGGAGAGGAATATACTCCGGCTCACTATAACGCACAGGTCTTTACGGTCTTCAACACCGGCGGTGATGATGCCAGCCGTACCAACGTCGTTATCCCCTCTTCTCTTTCTTACGGCACTTATTTTGTCTTTGACGTCACTTCCATCGGCGCGAACGCAAATATTGATGCGAGTGGGAACGCAGGCTATTCCAACATCTCCTCAATCACCATTCCGTCCACGATCAGAACTATCGACGCGAATGCTTTTGCCCAAGTTCCGAATGAACTTCCAATTCGCTGCGAAGCCCCGGCTGGCACCTATGGTAATGAATGGACCGATGCCGAAAATCTTACGTACGGGTATCAGCTCACCGCTTCCGAAAAAGGAAAACTAAACGTCAAATCTTCTCAGACTCTTGGGTTTGGCGAAGGCGAATTCTTCATTCTCGGGATTAAGCGTGGGACTGAATACAACTACCCTCTAACGCTCGAATACAAAACCGAAACCATTAATTCTGATGGTTCCACCACTCTTGACGAAGGCGATGCCAAGTTCTACGAAGCCGCCATTACCAGCCAGAACGCTGATTATGATGCTGTCCAGTCTGGAACCACCTCTTTCGAATTTGCCATCCCTGTCGAGAAAGGCCATCAACTATCCGCTAGCTCTCTGAGGTTCCACAACATCTACCGCGCCCATCGTGACGGTGATGCCATTGTCCCTAACCTAGCCGAAGGCGGATTTAGCAGCCGTCCAAGAATTCGCTTTACCAAGGCCTTCCACATCGATGAGTTCATCTCTCGTAAGACCAGATCCGTTTCCACTTTGGGCTCTTACACTCAGATCTCCGTTAACATCGATCGCGCCAAGACCAAAGAAACGCCGCATGGCCTATATTCCTTGCTCAATCCCAGCGTTTACAACGCCAATAAGAGCAAAATTGAGTCCGGCGAATTTAAGATCCGTTATCAGTTCTCTTCTCTTCCGCAGGCTTTCTATAGAGTTATCTACAAGACTTCTGAGGGAACCGTGAAATCTAAGGATATTTCGCTAGATACCCCGATTACCAACGTCCTTCTGAAAAAAGAGAATGACAATCATATTGGATTCCTCTTCAAAGGCTCTGATGTTTCTAAGGATTATTCCTTCGACATGCTTGTCGATGTTCAACTTGTGAACTTCATCTTGAAAATCGACCTTTACGATAGTGCTAAGCATTCCATCGTGACCAAATCCGCTGTCTCGACTCGCTTCTCCGCTATGTCATTGATCGATGACATTGAGTCCGTTCGCCGCATCGATGTGAGCGTTGTCATGACCGTGACCTATCTTGTTTATTCGTTGGTCTTCATTGTCGGAGCGGTTGGCTATTACTTCTACAGCAAGAATAAGTATAAGAACGACGAATTCCGCAGAGTCGTTACCAAGAAATACGTAAAAACCGCAACGAAGAATTTTGTCGGTTTCGCCCTCGTCCTCTCGTCTATTCTCTTCATCGTTTCAAGGTGGGGACTCCTCAAGAGCTCTGTTGTCGTCTTCAATCCGTTAGACGTCTACGTCATACTCTTCACGATTGCTGGTGGCATCTTCCTAGGCTTCGCCATCAAGAACCTCGTCACCAACATCAAAAACGCTAAGAAACGCAGAGAAGCCATCCGTCTCAAGCTCGACCAGGATGTCGCCGATGACGGTACTAAATAAACGCTCTAGATAGGAGATAAATCCAATGGAAATCAGAATCAAGGAACTAACCAAGATCTTCCCTGGCGACGCCAAAAAGAACATCCGTGATACCATCGCGGTCAAAGATCTTGACTTCACCGTCCCCGATGGACAGCTCGTTGGTTTGCTCGGCCCTTCCGGCTGTGGTAAATCCACCACCCTCTACATGATCTCCGGCCTTCACTCGATCACTTCTGGTGAAGTCTGGTTCGGCGATCAGGAAGTCACCAATCTCGCTCCGGAAAAGCGCGGTATCGGCTTAGTTTTCCAGAACTACGCCCTCTACCCGCATATGACGATCTACAAGAATATCGAGTTCCCTCTAACCAATCTTAAGGTTGAGGTCCCTCTCGTTACCTTCTTCGATTTCACCCTTACCTATACCTATGAGATGGCAGAAAACGATGACCTCAACGGCATCCTTGATTCCACCGCCTCTCTCCTCAAGAAGCTAGGTCTTGGCAAGAAGCAGTTCGCTGTGGAAAACACCCTTGAAGGCAAATCCCTCAAGCTCGTCGTTACCCTCAAGAACGTCGCTCCGACCATCCGCGATGCCTTCAAGGCCAACTTCCCGAAGGTCATCGAAGCCACCCTTGCTGATGAGAAGGAAGTCCAGACCAGCGAAGCGCTTTTCGACTCCACCGTGCGCGCTACCGTGAACAAAATCGGCGAGAAGGAAACTGTCCGCCTTGCTTTCAAAGGCAAGCTCGGCCATGACTTCAAGACCTCTGAGATCGATGAGACGATCAATGCTTGGAGCGCCGCCGCTAAGCAGTTCGGCAAGATTGACAGCGTCGCCATCGTCAAAACGAGTGTCGGCCACGAACTCATGGGCAATGTCTCCGGACTTTTCCACAACAATCTCGAATCCGCCTTCGAGGCCATGAAGGCATCCCATCGCTATGCCGATGCCTCCTATTCCATCCTTAATATCACCAACAAGGAATTCGAAGCTCAGATCAAGAAGTTCCTTAAGGGAAAGAAAGTCAGCTTTTCTGACTTCAAACTCTATTTCGACAAGAAGAACACCAAAGTCTACTTCAAGCTAAAGAGGGTCAATCAGGAAGTTGCAAAGTCCCTTCTTGATGAGCTCTCCTCTCTTCTTGACCTCAGCGAAGTCGAAACCGACACCGTTCAGGCTATCACCCACAGAAAGCTCACCAAGGAAGAGCGTCGCGATATCGTCTATGAGACCGCGAAGCTCGTCTCCGTTGATGAATACCTCGAGAGAAAGCCGAACCAGCTCTCCGGCGGCCAGCAGCAGCGTGTTGCCATCGCCCGTGCCCTCGTTAAGAAGCCGCGCGTTCTCCTTCTCGATGAACCGCTATCTAACCTCGACGCCCGTCTCCGTTTGCAGACCCGTGAGGAAATCCGCCGCATCCAGCAGACCACTGGCATCACCACCTTGTTCGTTACCCACGACCAGGAAGAAGCCATGTCCATCTCCGACTACATCGTCGTTATGAAGCTCGGCGTCCTCCAGCAGATGGACAAGCCGCAGAACGTCTATAACAACCCGGCCAACCTCTTCGTCGCCCAGTTCCTCGGAACCCCGCCGATCAACGTCTTCAAGGGACGCCTCGAAGGCAACAAAGTTATGATTGGCGAAGACTGCGTCTATGAAGCCAAATCTGACTTCGGCAACAAAGACGTCTACATCGGCATCCGTCCTGAAGGATTCAACGTCGCCTCCGACAAGGAGAAGAACGTCCTCCACGCCGATCTTGATATGGTTCAGGTCCTCGGCCGCGATGTCAGCATCGTCGCCAAGAATGCCACCTGCACCAAGCCGACCTTCAAGGTCATCATCGCCGCGGAAGAAGCGGAGAATCAGCCAGCTAAGCTATCCCTCAAGGTGAAGCCGTCCAAGTTATTTGTCTTCGATGGCGAAACCGAAGAAAGGATTTACCTTGATTAGCCTAAAAAGAGGAAAGGAGACGAAGACCATGGTTGCGCAAACTGAGCCAAAAAACCCAAATGAGCTTTATGACGAAGTTCGCCCTGTCTACGAAGAAGGTTATGACAGTAGCACCAACACGGTCGTCCGCCTCGTTTCCAAGCGTGCCAGCGACAAAGCTTACCGCACGCGTGGAATCGAAGACCTCGGCGCTAGAAACAACTGGAAAGGTTGGCTCTATCTAGCCCCTGTCCTCATTCTCGTCGCCGTCTTCCTTATCTATCCTCTCATCAACACCATCTTCATCGCCTTCACCGAAAACTATCAATATGCTTCCGGTAAGTTTGATGGCCTTACCTTCAAAAACTTCACTTACATCCTTGGCTTAACAACGAAAGACAATGGTGCAAGGGAGACCTACTTCGTCAAATACGCGATTCCGAATACTTTCTTGATTGTTATCGTCACGGTTCCGGTCGCAACGTTGCTGGCCTTGCTGATCTCGGTTGCGCTCAACTCCATCAAGTGGTTCCAGAAGGTCCTTCAGACGATCTTCTTCCTCCCTTATGTCACCAACGCGATCGCCGTCGGTATGGTCTTCTCCGTTATCTTTGACCAGACCGGTGTCATCAACTATCTCTTCCACACGGACATCACCTGGATCTATGGCGCTAACCAATACACCGCTATGATCCCGCTATGCCTCTACATCGTCTGGAGCAGCATCCCGTTCAAGATCCTCATTTTCCTCTCCGGCCTTCAGGGCATTGATAAGCAGTACTACCAAGCCGCTCAGATCGACTCCGCGCCGAAGTGGAAGGTCCTTTGGAAGATCACCGTTCCGCTGCTCTCCCCGCAGATCCTCTATATTCTTATCACCTCCTTCATCGGAGCCTGGAAGGAATACACAGCTGTCGTCGGCTTGTTCAATGGCCCAGGCACCTATGGCAAAGGCGGCGATCCGAACATGGAGACCATCGTCTACTACATCTACGAGAACCTTAACCAAAATACCTCGGCTGCCGCCGCTGCCGCGGTCTTCCTCTTCATCATCATCCTCGCCTTCACCGGCCTACAGTTCTTGGCTTCCAAGAAGAGGGTCCATTATTAATAGGAGGTTAAAAGCATGAAAAACGAATCTACTCAAACCCCTATACTGGAAAAGAAGCGGTACGTCGACTTCAAGAACGTTAAGGTCAATGACAACATCGTCCTAAGCCTCGAAGAAGCCGGCAAGACCGTCGACGCCATCAAGCGTGCCGAGAAAGTAAACCACGTCATCGTGACGATCCTCACCTATATCTTCATCCTTGCCTTGGCTCTTATCGTCGTCTTCCCGTTCTACTGGATGATCATCACCTCCCTTAAGCAGAATGATGAAATCCACTCCCTCACCCAAACCTTCTTCCCCAACATCGTCATGTGGAGCAACTACGTGCACGTCTTGCAGGTCTTCGATTTCACGACCTACATGTTCAACACCATCGTCGTTGCCATCTTCTCCACCATCGGCACTTTGCTAACCACCGTCCTCGCGGCATTCGCGTTCGCAAGGCTCCGCTTCAAAGGTAGGGATTCCGTCTTCGCGGTCTTCCTCATGACCATGATGATTCCGGGCGAAATGATGGTTATTTCCAACTACATCACCGTCGCCAGCTTCGGCTGGGTCGGCTCCAACCAGACTCTTATCCAAGCCTACCTCGCAATGATCGTTCCGTTCTGGACCAGCGTCTTCTACATTTACCTCCTCCGCCAGAACTTCAAGCAGATCCCGAATGAACTCTATTTGGCTGCTAAAGTCGATGGCAAATCCGACTGGTCGTTCCTTTGGAAGGTCATGGTCCCGCTCGCAGCTCCGACCTTGATCTCCATCACCATCCTCAAATTCATGGGCACCTGGAACTCCTACGTTTGGCCAAACCTCGTCACCTCCAAAGCTGATTATCGCTTGATCTCTAACGGTCTTCGTTCTTCTAGCTTCGTCGATGTCGACGCAGGCGTCACCGAATACGGTTACCAGATGGCAGCCACCGTCCTCGTCACGGTCCCGCTATTCTTGCTATTCGTCTTCTTCCGCAAGTACATCATGAAAGGCGTTGGACGTGCTGGCATTAAGGGCTAGTGCAAAAGTTCAAATCGATTTGTCCGGTGAAAAGCCGTATAAATAAAAAGATTCCAGTTTAAGGAGATATGGAAATGAAAAACAAAGTTAGTCTTCTCATCCCGGTCGCGGCGACGTTGGTTCTCGCGGCTTGCGGCCCCACTTCGGCGCCTGCTACCAGTGAAGGAGGCTTGATCAAGGACGCAACCACGATCACCTTCATGTCTAACAGCTCTTATGGCGATACCATCGATGCCATCATCGCTGAATTCAAGAAGATCGAGCCAAATGTCACCGTCAATAACGTCAAAGAGACCGGCAGCTATGATGATGTTAAGAAAAAAGTCATTAGCCAGCTCGCCACTGATGAGCACCCAGACCTCTTCGTCGGTTATCCGGACTCTGTTCAGGAAATCATGCAGTACGACAAGGTCGTTCAGCTCGACGATTATATGAACGACAAAACCTTTGGTTGGTCGGATGCGGAAAAGAAGGATATCATCCCGGCTTATTTGGCTGAAGGCGCCTCTTATCCTGTCAAAGGCTATTGGTCCCTTCCGTTCGCTAAGTCCACTGAGGCCATGTATTACAACAAGACCGTTCTTGTTGGGCTCGACCTTCATGCTCAGGACGCCACCATTAACGAAGGCAAGCCGTTAACCGAGACTTATATCAACAACCTAACCTGGGAAGAACTCTTTGGAAAGCTTCTCCCGGCTATCAAGTCTTATAACGATGCCCAGACGCCCGAAAAGAAGATCATCAAGGAGTCCGAAAAGTATGGTTCCTCCATCTTTGGTTATGACTCCGACGATAACCTCTTCATCACCCTTGCTGAGCAGTATGGCTACGGCTATACCTCCATCAAGGAAGATGGAACTGGCTCCCTAGACTTTGTTAACGATGGCATGAAAGGCCTCATGAAGACGTTCAATGCCGCCCACAATGCTGGCACTCCTGAAATCAGCAAAGGCGAATTCATCACCAAGGGTTCCTTCGGCAACTACACCAACTATGTCTTCACCGCTCAGGCTTCCTTGTTCTCCATCGGCTCCACTGGTGGTATCAAGTATCAGCAGTCTAACGACTTCGAGACCGGCGTCGCCAAGATCCCGCACGCCGCAGGAAAGGCTGCTAAAGTCATCAACCAGGGCCCGTCCCTAGCCATCCTTGATCACAAGGACAAGAATCGCGCTACCGCGTCTTGGCTCTTCTACAAGTTCCTCACCAACGAGACCAATGCTACTCAGTGGGCTGTTAAGACCGGTTATTCCCCAATCCGCTACAGCACCCTCGATTCTGATGATTACATCGAATACTCTCGCACCGATGGCAAGGAATCCAACAGCCTTGAAGCTCTTCAGGCTCGCGTCGCCCAGTATGTTTCCACCGTCTCCGATGACCTCTATACCAGCCCGGTCTTCAAAGGATCCGCGACTGCCCGTACCGAAGTCGGCGCCCTCGTCACCAAACTTCTCGGCAAGAAGACGACTGAACTCACCGATGCTGTCATCAATGAAGCCTTCGACCTCGCCAAGAGCAACACCCTTAAGAAGATGTAATCTTCGCCTTAAAAGGAAAATATAAAATTAATTAACAGCTTGCTAAGCAAGCCAAGGAGAATCATATGTCACACAAAACTTCATACAAATTCGCATTAGGCCTATTGCCTTTACTTGGCTTGCTTGCGGGTTGCTCAAGCAACAGTACCGCCGCGGACGGAAACACGGTTGTCTTCTGGTCCACTGGCTCACAGGGCATGAACAATACTCTCACCGCCCTCGCCAAGAAATTTACTGCGGTAATGAAGGAGAAGACTGGTGTCGATGTCAAAGTTGAACTCTCCGTCGAGGGTTCTTACGACGATATTGCCACCAAACTCTCCAAAGGCCTTTCTATTGGTAATGTCCCGACCATGGCCGTCGCGTATCCGGATACCGTTGCCAACCTTATCGCTAGCGAGCCGGCCCCGGAATCCTATGTCTACAACATCGATTCTTATATGAACGATGCCGAGATTGGATTCACCAAACAGCCATTCCTCGGCGATACCAGTGATGCCACTAAGGAAGATATCGTTCCCTCCTTCCTAAAAGAAGGAAGCTCCTATTCCAGGGAAGGAACGTATTCCTATCCATTTATGAAATCCTCTGAGGTTATGTTCTATAACAGGGACAACCTAGAGAAGGCCTACAGATTTTATAAGCCAGAGATTAATACCATCTCCGACATGGAGAGAGATCTCAAATCCCTTTCTTGGGATGAATTCATGGATCTCTGCAAGGTTGTCTCTGAGCACAAAGCACAGATTCTCTCCACATTGGAAACCCCTCTTTGGTACGACAGCGACTCCAACCTCTTCATCACACAGATGTATCAGCGTGGAATTCCGTATTCCTCCATCGAAGCAGATGGCAAAGGAAAGATTGATTTCGAATCTGGAGAAAACCGCACGGAAGCTGAAAACATGGTCAAGGCTTTGAAAGCTGAACGCGATGCGGGCTTAATTACCACCAAAGGCATCGAGAATTCCTATGGATCCGACGCTTTCAAAACGGGGAAGGTACTCTTCTCCGTCGGCTCCTCCGGCGGCACCGGTTATAACATGCCCTCTGACGTCACCCCAGACAAAATTGGCGTTTGCAAGGTCCCTGCCGCAAAAAAGAATCCACTTTACGTCTCCCAGGGCCCAACCATTACCTTTATCAAGAATCCTTCTTTGTCCGATGAAATCAACACCTCTCGTTCGAGGCTTGCCTGGCAGTTTGCGAAATTCCTAACCAACCCAGACAACAATGTCCGTCTTTGCATTGAGGGCAGCGAAGGCTATTTGCCAATTCGCTACAGTGCTTATGACACCGAAGCTTACGCTTCTTATCTAGAAGAGGGCGAAATCTATGCGGCCTCCGCCAGGGTTCTCATCGATGAAATCAACGGTAGATATTACAATTCTCCTGTTTTCCCAGGCTCCGCACAGCTCCGCGATCAGGTTGGCACTATCATTACTACCGTTCTTAAAGATGGCAAGGATATCAAAACTGCGTTTGATACCGCAATTACGACAACCAAGACCGCAATGTAATTTGGGAATACGAGAGCAATTATGAAAAAATCACTACTATTCTTAGCAGCTTCGATACTAATCGGGCTTGCATCCTGCGGAAGCAGCGACAACAGCCAGACACCAACCAAAGGCGATGCTAATTGGGTGGATTATGCTAAAAACGGAAGCGTTAAGCTAAACCTCGATTATAGCGGCCACGATTTCTTTACCGATGGCTTGGAGAAAGTTAGCCTCTACAGCAAAATCGATGGCGATACCGCACATTTCACTTCTTCTTCCGGCAAGATTATCAAATCCCGTTTCTTCGGTATTGATACTCCGGAATCCACCGGCAAGGTTCAGCCTTACGGCAAGAAGGCTTCCCACTATACCGGCGACATCCTTGATGCCGCCAACAAGAATGGTACCATTGTCGTCTCTTCTCCGAATTCCGTTTATAAGGCACCAGAACCAGATTCCACTGGCTCTCGTTACGTCTCTTTGGTTTGGGTTAATACCGAAGTTAAAAACGCTCCGCTTGATCAGCTTTACCTTCTAAACTTAATGATTGTTGAGGAAGGATTAAGCTGGACCAAGACCGTCACGGATATGCCGGAATACGCCGACACTTTCTATGACGCTGAAAAGCAGGCCAAAATCTATAAGCTCAATCTTCATAGCGGCGAAGACGATCCTGATTTCAACTACGGCGATTACGAAGACGTCTCCCTTCTCGAAATGAAGAGAGAAATTACCGCGAACCTCTTGGACCCGTCCCACGAGAATGCGTTCAACAATAAAAAGGTCCGCGTTCAGGGCACGGTTGCCGGATTCTCCAACCACATTATTTACATCGAAGACTGGAACTGGTACACCGATGAGTCTGGCGCTCCAATTGATGATTCTCATATTGAGCAAGGATTGACTGGCGAATACGCCGGTATCAATATCTTCGTTGGCATGTCTGCCGTTCCGTCTAAGTTTACTACGGTTGGCAACTATATTCAGGTTAGCGGCCTAGCTCTTGATAGCCAGTTTGGCTTCCAGATTTCCGACGTTTCCCTTCCGACCATTTCTTACAACGAATCGGATGGCAAACTTCTAATTAAGGCATCGGCGAATACCGAAGAGCACGCACTCAAGATTTTCGATTACACTGCTGCTGGACTCTCCGCTGCAGAAAGAAATAAGGATTTCTCCGCACTTAACTGCCGCGTTTCCGTTTCCGATGTCCTTACCGTCTCTAGCGCAAAGAAAAACTCTGATGGCTCTGCCATCACCCTTAAGTTCGCCGGATGCAGCTTCCACGCATACCTTTCTGGCTTCAACTACAAGCCATATCCAGACGATCCGATCGTTGCTTGGACTATGTCTCAGCCGGAGAAATTCGAAGGAAAGAAATTCCTTCTCCGCGGTGTCTATACCGTCCACGAGTTCGAATCGGGAGATTTCGCGATGAACGTTTACCCATCCTCTTCCGCGGATCTGATTCTTCAGGAAGCATAATTGAGGTTCATTCATGTATTGCACCCATTGCGCAAAGAAAATCGATGAGACGAAGCTAGAAGCCAAACAGTCTTCCTTCGCCAGTCTTGGCGAGCAAGAAGTGGCTGAAGATGCTACCGTCTCCTATGTCTGCCCACGCTGCGGACATCTCATTCACTCCAATATCACCGAAGAGGAGACCAAGTCCCTCTCTCGTGCCGCTCACGCACAGGTCCAAAGGGCGAGAAACAATTTCGCCATGGGCATGGGCATGACCAGCATCGGCGTTATTCTCGGCATCATCGGCATGCTCTTCTTCATGCTTGCCAAGAAGCCGACGAACCAGTATCAGCTCACGACCAACTGCGCTGAATTCTGGGTCTTCCTCGTGTTGGTCATAGCAGCGGTTATTCTCCTTGGCGTTGGCGCCTATTTCGTCCTTACCGGTACTTTCCGTAAGAAGGCGAATGAGTCTCTTCTCCAGGATATTAACAACCAGACATTCATTCAGTAGGTCTGGAAGTATATTTCATTGCATTTTCATTAAAAGGAGGAAAATCATGAAAAAGTCGTTCATTCCACTAGCGGCTGCCCTATTGCTCGGTCTATCCGCGTGCGGAAACACTACCTCAACCCCATCGTCTAGCTCTGTTGAGTCGGAAATCACTACCTCTCAGCACAAGGCAGTCACCGTGAACAGCGTCACCATCTCCAATGCCAAAGCTCTTGCTGAAGATTGGCATTTTGGCGAAGCCGACAGAGCAATCGAGGTCTCTACTGACCCAGTCACCAACACTGCTCAGCTTCTACGCGATGGTGATCTCGTTTTTACTTCCAGCAACACTGCTGCGATCTCCATCATCGGCAAGATGCTTCACCCGGTTGGAGAAGGAACTTCCACGATTACCGCTAAAGTCGGTGACAAGACCGCTTCCATTGAACTCACCATTGGCGAGGCCCTTAAGAAACCGCTAAAGATTGGCTCTGTTTCTGGCGTTGCTAAAATTGGGGCCGGCGAATACTTTGCTGGTATCGGCCAGACTACTGCGAATAAGTATGCTTTCTTCAACGGAAAGTACTCTGGCACCTACCTCTCCACTGGCTCCTGGACCACTGCCAAAAAAGTCAAGATCGAAGCTGTTGATGGTGGCTTCCACTGGAAATTGGTTGACCTCAACAAATACGCCAATGTCGGTGACAATGGCAAACTAAAATTCGATGCTGCCGCGTCTACCGTTTGGACTTGGAACGAAAACGCCAAGACCTTGGTTACGACCGTCGGCAGTGATACCTTCTACGTCGGCACTTATGACTCTTATACCACGCTCGGCACCTCTAATATCAACTACCTCTTCGATAAAGGAAAGACCACCGTCAAAGCTGGTCAGTTCCCAATCCAATTCTTGGCGGCCGACACCCCGACTGCTGATCCGACTGAATTCCAACTTGAGCAATTCGTCAATGTCGTTGTCGGCACGAAGAAATCTATCAACGTCGTCGTAAATCCTTTTAACGGCGATTCCTCCAAACTCACTTGGAAGTCCGCCGACGAGACCATTGCTACCGTTGACGCCAATGGCGTTGTTACCGGCGTTAAGCCAGGCAATGTTACCATCACTGCTTCCTTTGGTGATAAGACCGATTTTGCCCGCATTACAGTTGCTGAAGATAAAAACAACTATGGCACCCTCGAGGCTCCGCTAACTGTTGAGGAAGCAATCGCTATCGGCAACACCATTGCCGCTGACCAATTCTCCAATCAGCCCCTATACGTTAAAGGCACTATGAAATATGAGGAAGGCCATTTTATAAACAACGGATACAACGGCAAATACTCTATTGCTACTGGCGACAAATCCCTATATGTCGCCAACTCTAAGCCCGTTGCCGGCGTTGACGCCTACGAAAAAGATGAAATCATTGTTAAAGGCTGGCTAACCAATAGTACCAAAGACAAGAAAGTCGAATTCTTCAAAACCATCGATTCCGTTTATCCATCTATCGAAAAGATTGTGACTGACGGCGTTAATACCATCGAAGCCGCTAAGGTCGACCACGCCAGTGTTACTGACCTATCCGCCACCACTGGTACAAATCGCAGCACTTTCACCTTCAAAGTTTCTGTCGACGCAGGCTACAAAGTCAAGGCCGTCAAAGTCAATGACGTTTCGGTTAAGGCAGATACTGCCGGAGTTTATACTGGAAAAGTCGCTGGAAAGACCGTTATCGCCGTCGAAGTTGCTGCCGATGGCGAAAAAGTGGTCATTGTTGGTGATAAGTCCATTGGCGCTTGCATCCTCAACTCAACCCAAACCAAAGAATTTACTGTCGATGGTGTCTCCTTCGTTGCTTCTGGCTTGAAGACTCAGAGTGCGGCCGGTGCCGACCTTTATGGCTATATCATGCTTCAGGGCGGTCAGATTTATAACACCAACGCATTCGAAGGCTATTATATCTCCAGCGTTAAGGTGACCTTTACCTCCGGCACTGGCACCAGTGGAAAACCGGTTATCACTCTTGGCTCTTCCGCCCTCACCACCCGCGTTACCACCGGTGGAGCCGCTCCGACCAAAGGTGGAACCCTCGAGAAGACCAACACTGACGCTTCTGTTAAATACTTCAATCTTTCCAACAACAACACCAGTAATGTCCAGGTCGCTTCCATCGAAATCACCTGGGTTCAGGCCTGATCTCCTTCAGATTAAACGCAAACTAGCCCCCGCTAACCCGGGGGCTTTTTGTATTGACTAGGAAATTGTATTTAACCTCCCCCATAAGAAAACCGGCCTCCCTGGGCCGGCTTGGGACTGCTCTTACTCCGGTTTGTA
>CADCPN010000043.1 GCA_902803375.1 uncultured Erysipelotrichaceae bacterium
ATATCCTGCCGATTCTGGAGCAAACCGTCGAGGAATATTCGGTTACTTGGTAACGGGGGCGAGGCAGGTCGGGAAGACGAACCTCGTTAGCCTTTTCCGCCAGCGCGGCTATTCCTACGTGTTAAATGCAAGATAATTTTTACCAAAAGGGGCCACGGACAAAAAGTTGGACTTCCAGACCATGCGAAAGCTAGAATGGAGACCAAAAGAAAATGCACGATTTGAAAACTATCCTGAGGACACTCGCCCTGCTGGACAGGTACGACGGGCAATTTGCACTGCTAATCTCTAAGTAGACAGCGATACCCGAAAAGTGCACAGGGGAGTATGGTTGCCGAAAGGAGATTTTCATTATGGCCTTAGCCAAATCCGAAAGGATCGAGGTTGGGAAGAAGCCCACGAAGGTGGGGTGTCCGGCGTCCAGGCCGCGCCCAGATACGGAGTATCGACGACACCCGTCTACCGTTGGGTCTTCGCCTACGGGAGGCCCGCTGGCCTTCCCGCGGGAGAATCGGCCAAACCCCGCATCCAAACCCCTAGGGCTTTCGGCCGCCGCGGCCAACCCGCCCGAAGATGAGGCGGTGGGGAAAGGGGAGCTCATGAGAAGGGGCATAGAGGCCGGCGGCTATCACACCGGCGTAAGGTTAGGTGATGTGAGGCGCTTGCCCATTGGACCTTCTCTAAATAATCTTGAGGGTGAAACAAAAATAGAGTAGGTGAGCGTCTTCTCAATTTTCCTCTAGAAGATTGGTAACGTCATGGCAAGCTGAACCAAGGCGAGGCTTAAGGGGATGCTTAGAAGGCAAAGCAGCGTGGACAAGAATATCGCGTCGCTTCCCATATAGGCTTCCCTGTCATATTGAATGGCGAAGGCGACGACGACGGCCCCAACTGGAGCTCCCATGCCGATGACAACCATAGAAAGGCTATAAAGGTCGAAATGCGCTGCGCCGATAGCTTGGAGCAACAAGCATAAGCCTAGAGTCAATAACGGGGCCACGATGGCTCTTAACGTCGCGATGAGCCAAGCAACCTTGTTCTTGATGGCCTCAATGAACTTAACCTCGCCAAGCGTGACGCCGATTAGCAACATGCAAAGAGGAGTGGCGACTTGGTCGCCCATTTTGATGACCGCGAATAAAGCGGGAACGGTCTTATCGATTCTTAAGGCGCCATAGGTGCGCTCGCCAACGCTGACCTGCCAGAAGGAGAGGTTTTGCGTCAGCCAGATTAGCATGCCTAGGAACATCATGATCATGATGGGGCTGACGAAGATCTTCTTTAAGGTCGGGCCAACTGTATCCTTAGTCATCTTCGTGCCGGAGATGACGAGGAAGGAGTAGACATAGACCATTAAACGGAAGGCAATCGACATCATGGAGCCCGGGATTAGGACAGATGCCTGATTCTCAGCGTAGATCGCGCGAAGCAGCGGCATCGAGAAGAAGGTGATCTGACCGATGGCAAAGAAGATCGCATAGATCCTCCTGGTGGTTTTCTCCTTCTTGATGAAAATGAGATTGCCTAGCAATAGGAAGAGGACGTATAGGAATAAAGCGAAGAGGAAGATGAGAAGGTTATCAAGGAGATCATCGCTAGCGAAATCCGACATAAACGCGGCAAAAGCCATGCATGGTATGCCTATATTCATGACAAGGGCACTGATGACGGCTTTCCCTTTGTCACCGATTACCTTGCGAAACCTTAGGAAGAAGCCAAGGAGAATGAAAACCAAGGAGCTAAGAAATGCCCCGAGGAAATTCTGGTTGGCGAAGACTGAAATGACGATATCCATGGCAAACGCGTGTAGATGATACTCGCCTAAAAGCGGCTTGAAGAAAGAAAGCGTTTACCCTTTCTAAAGAAAAATCCTCCACAGGGAGGCTAGTTTCTTACTTGATGGCGGCTTTGATCTTCTCGGCGATGGGCTTTAGTTCCTCGTCGCTAAGCTTCTTGAGGTTTGGATCCATGGCGAAGGTTCCGCGCCATTCGAACTCCCCCATGTATTTCGGGCAGAGGTGCATATGAAGGTGATGTCCGCTATCGCCATAGGCGCCATAGTTGACTTTTGCCGGAGCAAAGACGGCGTGGAGAGCTTCGGAAGCGGTCTTAACGTCCTTCATGAAGGCGTACATCTCTTCGTCGGAGATTTCGGTGATTTCGGAGACGTGGTCCTTATAGGCGACGATGCAGCGTCCAGGATGGGACTGCTCTCGGAATAGATAGAGAGTGGAGACCTTGAGGTCGCAGATGTAGTATCCGAATTTGGAGTAGAGGGAAGGATTCTCGTCCTTCATGCAATAAGCGCAGCTGATATCTTTTTCCATAACGATGGAATTGTATCACTCCCGCATTTTGTTTCGATGCTTTCTCTTAACTTTGGGTTTGAGGCACAAGAAAAGGAGAAGCCTCCTGCGGAAAGTTTCTCCTTTTGAAATTGGATACCGTTTCGCCTTATTTGGCGTGATAGAGCTTCTTAGTCTCGTAGACTGGCTCAGAGGTGTGGCTGATGCCGAGCTTGCGGAGAACGCCGCTATCGACTTGAGAGAGGATGACGGAGCTATGGGATTGCGCGCCGCGAAGTTTCGGGAGCTGCTCCAGCGCCAGGGCGGCAAGCGGGTTATTGACCGCGGAGATGGCTAAAGCGATGAGTACTTCATCGGTATGGAGCCTTGGGTTATGTCCGCCAAGGCTAGTTGTCTTTAGCGAGCAGATTGGCTCGATGACGTTAGCGGGAAGCAGCGGAACCCTGTCGGAGATGCCGGCAAGGTACTTTAGGGCATTGATGAGCATGGCGCTGGTGCAGCCAAGAAGGTCAGAGGTCTTGCCCGTGATGATCGTGCCGTCATTTAGTTCGATGGCGGCAGCCGGATGGGCGGTCTTGGCGGCTTTAGCTAACGCCGGAGCGATGCACTTACGTTCTTCAAGGCTAATGCCATTGGTCTTCATCAGCTGATCGATCTTGTTGACGGTGGCATCGTCAGCCTTATCCATTCTTCTATCGCAGAGGGCGATGAGATAACGTCTGATGATCTCCTGGCGGGAGGCTTGCCGGCAGACATCATCATCGCTGATGCAATAGCCGGCCATGTTGACGCCCATATCGGTCGGGGACTTATAGGGGGAGGAGCCGTAGATCTTCTCGAATAGCCTATTGAGGACTGGGAAGATTTCGACATCGCGGTTGTAGTTGACGGTGGAAATGCCATAGGCCTCTAGGTGATAAGGGTCAATCATGTTGACGTCAGCTAGGTCAGCAGTCGCCGCTTCATAGGCGAGGTTGACCGGGTGCTTTAATGGGAGATTCCAAATCGGGAAGGTCTCGAATTTCGCATAGCCAGACTTCATGCCGCGCTTATTGTCTTGGTAAAGCTGGCTGATGCAGGTAGCCATCTTTCCGGAACCAGGGCCCGGGGCGGTGACGACGATGAGCTCACGGGAGGTCTCGATGTAATCGTTTTTGCCCAAGCCCTCATCGGAGACGATGTGGTCGATATCGAAGGGGTAGTTGGGAATGGAGTAGTGGTGATAGGTGCTGATGCCTTGTTTCTGAAGGACCTTCTCGAAGGCCTTCGCACCTTTTTGATTGGCGAAACGGGTGAGGCAGACAGAGCCGACATAGAGGCCTGCTTCGCGGAAGGCATCAATAAGGCGGAGGACGTCTTGATCATAGGTGATGCCGAGGTCTTCCCTCATCTTCGCTTCCTCGATGGACTGCGAGTTGATGACGATGACGATCTCCGCTTTCTCCTTCATCTGCAGAAGAAGCTGAAGCTTCGCGTCCGGCCTAAAGCCAGGGAGAACCCTGCTTGCGTGATAGTCGTCGAAAAGCTTGCCTCCGAATTCAAGGTATAGCTTGCCACCGAACTGATCAATTCTTTCGTTGATGCGTTTGCTCTGAAGCTCAATGTACTTCTCAATATCAAAACCAATAGCGTCCATGAAGGCACTCCACTCGTGAAAACAACGCTAATCATTATAGGGTGTCTTGGTGTCATTTTTCGATATCAAAATGGCTTCTCTCCCTAATTTTTGTGCACGCGTCCGCATACGCATGAAGGCGATGGTCATCTTTAAGTAGACCTTAATTTCACGTTAAGTACGTTTTAGGCAGCGCCCATAAAGTAGCGATAAGAACAAAGGAGAAAACCTATGAAGTCTTCCAAACTGTTGCTTCCTTTCACCAAGGCGGCCTTGCTTGGCTGTTGCTCAACCATCACCGGTGGCCCCTCTTCCTCTGCCGGAGTTATATCTTCCGGCGCCGGAAGGCCTTCCTCCGACTAGTTGGTCAACGCTTCTATCGATAGCGATTCCAATGTCTACTTCAATGGTGCGGACGTCATCTCGGCTGGCTCTAACTCGATGATGCGATCTTATGAGTACACTGGTACCGGCGGTCCGGGCGGACGCCCGTAAGCCACGGGAAATGACACCGATACCGGTGGGACTTCCCAGTAACTAAAATAGTCTTCTTTCCTTTCCGAAGTCCCCTTATGCTACTCATCTAGCGTAAGGGGCTTTCTGTAGCAAAAAAACGGACTTCTGCATGGAAATCCGTTGAATTTGCAAGGTTTTAGGCTTTAGCAACCTCAGAATCGGCGTTGCCGTTTTTCACGAAGGCAAGGAAGTCGTCTTTGGGGATTGGCTTAGAGAAGAAGTAACCTTGGATGAAGTCCACGCCCATGCTCTGAACCTGATCGAGAACGGGCTTGGTTTCCACGCCTTCCACGACGACCATCTTATCGACGTCCTTCATCATCTTGACGGAATTGCGAAGGACGGACTGGCCGGCCTGGCCGTTGATGCCATCGACGAGGCTCTTGTCGATCTTGATGATTTTAAGGGGGAGCTTGGTGATTCTCTGAACATTGGAATAACCGATTCCATAATCGTCAAGGGAAAAGGTGTAACCCATCTTGGCGATGTTACGGACATTGCGTTCCATAAGCTCGCTATCCTGCTCATACATCGTCTCGGTGATCTCAAAGTTCACGGTCGAGGGATCGATATTGAAGTAGCGGGTTAACTCAAGGATTCTGTCTGGGAGATCAGGGTCGACGCATTGCTGGACGGAGAGGTTGATCTCGATCTAATCAAGGCCAAGGGATTTAAGGTCATGGCTCGCGATGAAAGAGAAGGTCTCGGCTAAGACGAAGTCGCCAATCGGCTTAATGAGGTCGCGCTTCTCGGCGGCTGGGATGAAAATGGCAGGGGAGACGTAGCCATATTTCTCGTCCTTAAGCCTGATGAGGGCTTCAGCGGAGTTGAACTTCTTCTCTTTGAAGGAGTAGATCGGCTGATAGAACATCTCAAAGCTATGGTTAGCGAGGGCCCTAGCAAGGATTTCGTCCATGTCGGCTTCTAACTGATAGGACTTTAGGCTGGTGATCGTCGGCGCATTAACGATATCCTGGCCTTCATGAAGGAACCTAGAGAATTCGTGGCCGAGGGCGAGGATGGATTTTAAATCGTTGAGGTCTTCGGGGATCCTCATGATGACTGCCCTGGCGGTGAGGCTAGTGACCCTGCCGTCTTTCTGCTTATCCTCAAAGCGGATGTGTTTGACTAACGCCTTATAGTCGTCGGTGCAGTCATACTCCATATCCTCGATGAGCAGATAAAGGGTGCCGGGGTTCTCGAAATAGATCTCGACGTTCTTCTTTTTCTTCTTTGCCAGGATGGCGATGCGATCAGCGATGCTGATGATGTTCGCATTGTATTTCTCTTCGCCGAAATAGGCGCGGATCTTATTGGCGTTGATGAAGCTGATGGCTAAAACCTGAGAGGGCTGACGGGTAAGGAGGATCTTCTTGATCTCGGATACATAGGCCTTGAACGAAGGCAGGCTTACGTTGCTATCGGTGGTCTCCTCTGGGCGCAAGATGACCATGGCGACGAATAAGAAGGCGATGGAGGTGGCGAATAGCTCAAGAAGCTGGCTTGGATAGAAGTACTGGGCGATCGCGGCGATGGCGGCGATGATGTAGATCGATTCGAAAGCCAATATCTTCTTTAGGCTCATGAATTGCTTGGAGAACAGCAATAAGGAGGCGCCTAGCATCGCGTAATAGCCGCAGACGGCATAGGCAAGCCACATCAAGGGACCCCTTTGATAGCCGTGGGATAAGGTCACCGAGAAGAAGTAGTTATGAAGCGGATTGGTTAAGACGAGGGAGATAAGGGCGATGAAAGGGAGATACGTCATGATCTCGATATACCATTTCCTGGTGATATAGAAGGTACGGGTCACCGAGAGGAGGAAGAATAAATATAGATATAAAGTCCCCACGTGGAGGACGAGATAAATATAAGAGAGAAAGTAGGCGGCAAACTGAGCATACTCAACTTTGCCAAGGTTCCGTAAGCAATATACGGCGCCGAGGTCGCAGATGGTCGCACATAGGCCAACGATGTTGAGAGCGATGAAGATGCGGTTTGACGTTCCCTTTGTCGCCTTTCTCACAAAGACCGCGAGAAGAATCAATAAATAGATGGGGAGCGCGCAGAAGTCGTAGGCAGGATTCATGAAGAAACCCTCCAGAGTATCGAAGACCTAGGAAACCGAAAGGCCTAAACTAGTTTAGCATACATTTACTGCAAATAACTAACGCATGTTCACGCTTTTTTACAATTTTCACATTTTGTGTTCACTTCATTGTGGGAGGACTATTCTTTCCGCTATAATTGCCTGCTTGACCCAATAGGAGGGCTTAATACCCAATGAAGAGCAAACCCAACTCCCCATTCCTGAAGTGCCTTGCTGTCGCCACGCTTGTCAGCGGCGTTCTTAGTCTGTCTGGATGTGGAAATGCTCCGACCGCGAATTCGTCTGCGAATAGCGTTTCCAGCGCCGAAGGTGGCGAGACAACTTCTTCTCTCACGCCGGATACCCCGTCCACCGAGAATCCGGATACCCCATCTAGCGAGGTTCCTTCCTCTGAAGAATCCTCCAATGAAGAGCCTTCTCCCAAAATCAAAAGCTTTCAGCTAGATTCTGGCAACGGCAAGATCAATGGCAGCTCCTATGGCGAGTCCAAAGAAGGAGAAGTCACTTATAGCGATGCCCTTGATGCCGATGGCCACGCCTTCTCCCTTACCTATCATTGCTGCATGGGACATGCTGGCGACTTCGCCCAGGTGAAGAAGGGCGCCGGCTATATTTTCAATACCTATGCTCTCCCGGGGCTTGTTGATGTTCAGGTTAGCTTTGCTAACTCCTCTAGCGTCACCGTCAGTTTCGCCGACAGCGCCTCTGCCCTAGCAAAGAACGGCACCGCCATCTCCTCTGGCGAATCCGTCTCCGCCAAAGGGAAGCAGTTCTTCCGCATCGATGCCGGCACCGATGCCGTTACCTATATCGAATCCATCAAGATCCGTTATACCGGAGATGGCTCCGTGGTCATCCCCGATGACCCCCTCACCCCGGAAGAGCCAGATACCCCGACCGGCAAAGAGCAGCCCATCAGCGACGACAATCACTACAAAGCCACCTCCATCAACGACAAAATCGATTTCAACCGCATGGATGGCGCGGTTCCGACTATCGGCATTGAAGACATGCTCGTTGTCCCCGTCGATTTCACCGACTACAAGTTCAGCAACTCCGAAATCGAAGACATCAAGACCCTCACCGGCGGCTCCAGCGCCGAGACTAAGTATTGGGAATCCCTAGGCTCTTTCTATTCCAAATCCAGCTTCGGCAAGCTCAATATGAACTTCGAATATGCAGACACCTATCACGTAGGTAGGACTGCCAAGGCCTTCGCGACCGACTCCAAATACACCGCCGACGGCTATGGCTGGACCGGCTGCCTTGAGGTTTTAGAAGGCGCCGTCTCCGCCTACAAGAAGAAAAACGGCGCCGACTCCACCAAGAAGTTCGATAAGGACGGCGATGGCTTCATCGACGCCGTCATCATGATCTACGCCTGCCCCAACGACTACGACGACACCATCGCCGCCTTTGACGATGAGCAGGCCTATTGGGCTTATCGCTGGTGCGATTACAACATGTATGAATCCGCTGACGTCAATAGCCCTGTCGGATTCAACTTCTTCTGGGCCTCCCTCGACTTCTTCTATGAGGATACCGGCTCGAGGCAGAATCACACCGGCATCGACGCCCACACCCTCATCCACGAAACCGGACATTTGCTAGGTGCCGATGATTATTACAACACCTGCACCGATCGCCAATCTGGCGGAGAGTACCACGAGACCAAGTCTCCTGCCGGCGGGGTCATGATGATGGACATGAACCGCACCGACCACGATGCCTTTACCAAGATGAGCTACGGTTGGGTTGAACCCTATGTCGTCACCGGCTCCACCGAAATCACCATCAAGGCCAGCCAAGTCAACGGCGATACCATCATCCTTGCCGACAATTGGAACGGAACTGCCTTCGATGAGTACATCGCCCTTGAGCTATATACCCCGGCTGGACTAAATGGAGTCGATGCCGCCAGCGTCGACTACAATAAAGCTGGCGTCCGCATGCTCCATGTCGATGCCCGCCTAGCCAAGGCTACTGACTATAACGAGAGCACCGACGCCTACGTAAATCCGGCCTACGTCAAAGACGATGAGAAGATCGACCAGGAATCCTATTATTACTTCGTCCCAGCCCGCAACTCCGCGGCTGAGGATATGGCCCCGGCCAAAGGTAAGGGCTATGACCTCATCAGTCTAATCTCCGCAAAGGGCAACACCTTCACCGAAGATAGTCCCTCTACCTCCGCTGACTTGTTCCAGACCGGCGATTCCTTCTCCATCTCCGACGCCTCTGCCTCCAAGTACTTCGCGACCAAGGGACGGCTCAATAACGGCGCCAAGCTTCCCTATAAGATCGAGATGGTGAAAGTCACCGCGACCGAAGCCACGGTCCGCTTCACCAAATTCGCCTAACCTGCCTCCAATGCCGCGTCCCATGAAATTGGCCATGGGACGTGGCTTTTCGTTTTTCGTTTTTTGTATGGGAAGCAAGCGAAAGTCTGTTCAATTAATTTCTAGGTAAGTGGTATATTCTAGCCGTCAAAAGAATCATGTATTCTATATTGACTTGTCCATATATGGACAGGAGGTAATCCTTAATGAGCAAGAAAGCTTCGCCACTAATGATGAAAACGTTCGCCGTAGCCATCGCTTCCGCTTGCATGCTTGGCGTCTCTAGCTGCAGCATCTATTTAAACGTCCCCGATATCAGCCTCACCGTCTATGAATCCGGCACCGAAACCAAAACCGAAACCGTGACTTCGGAAGGAAGAGGTAAAGAATCGGAAGAGAACTCGACCGCAGCCTCTTCCTCTTCTAAGGCTTCTTCCGCCTCGGGAGAAGGTTATTACAAAGCCACCTCCATCAACGATGACATCGATTTCAACCGCATGGATGGCGCGGTTCCGACTATTGGCATTGAAGACATGCTCGTTGTCCCCGTCGATTTCACCGACTACAAGTTCAGCAACTCCGAAATCGAAGACATCGAAACCCTTACTGGCGGCAGCAGCGCTGAGACCAAATATTGGGAATCCCTAGGCTCTTTCTATTCCAAGTCCAGCTTCGGCAAGCTCAATATGCGGTTCACCTATGCCGACACCTATCACGTGAACGCCACCGCGAAATCCTTTGCCACCAACTCCAAGTACAGCACCGAATATGGCTGGACCGGCTGCCTTGAGGT
The DNA here is from genome assembly GCA_902803375.1 of uncultured Erysipelotrichaceae bacterium. Taxonomy (GTDB): domain Bacteria; phylum Bacillota_I; class Bacilli_A; order RFN20; family CAG-826; genus Alloenteromonas. The sequence continues at coordinate 9,680 of CADCPN010000043.1, forward strand.
TCTAGAAGGAGCGGTTAAGGCCTATCAGACCAAAAACGGCGCTTCCAGCACCAAGAAGTTCGACAAAGACGGCGACGGCTTCATCGACGCCGTCATCATGATCTACGCCTGCCCCAATGATTACGATCCCGCCATCGGAAGCTGGGATACCAAGCAGGCCTATTGGGCATATCGCTGGTCTGACTTCAACGCTTCTCCCAATAAGAGCGCCCCGGTTGGCTATAACTTCTTCTGGGCATCCCTCGACTTCTTCTATGAGGATACCGGAACCAGGAGGAACCACACGGGCATCGATGCCCACACCCTCATCCATGAGACTGGACATCTGCTGGGCGCCGATGACTATTACAACACCTATACCGACCGTCAGTCTGGCGGGGAGTACCATGAGACCAAGTCTCCTGCCGGCGGCGTCATGATGATGGATATGAACCGCACCGACCATGACATCTTCACGAAGATGAGCTATGGCTGGGTTAATCCTTATGTCGCCACCGACTCCTGCGAGATCACCATCAAGCCAAGCCAAGTCAATGGCGACGCCATTCTCCTTGCTGACGATTGGAACGGCACTGCCTTCGATGAGTACATCGCCCTTGAGCTATATACCCCGTCTGGGCTAAATGAAGTCGATGCCGCAAGCGTCAGCTATAACAGAGCCGGCGTCCGCATGCTCCATGTCGATGCCCGCCTTGCCAAAGCCACCGGCTATAACGAGTATTCTGGGACCTATACTGGCTATTCCTATGTTTCGGACTCCGAGAAGATCGATCAGACTAAGTATTACTACTATGTCCCGGCCCGCAACTCCGCTGAGGGCGATTTGGCCCCGGCCAAGGGAAAAGGCTATGAACTCGTCTCCCTTATCTCTTCTAAGGGCAATACCTTCACCGAAGATAAAACCTCTACCTCCGCTGACTTGTTCCAGACTGGCGATTCCTTCTCCATCTCCGATGCCTCTGCCTCCAAGTACTTCGCGACCAGGGGACATCTCAATAACGGCGTCAAGCTTCCCTATACCATCACCATGGTGAGCGTCTCCTCCACCTCGGCGACGATCCGCTTCACCAAAAACGCCTAATAGGCAGATGAAAAAAGCGACGAATTCCGTTACAGGCATTCGTCGCTTTTCATTTATTCGGATTTTGCTTCTTTCTCGATAAACGTGGAGAAAGCCTTATCAAAGTCCGCTTTTTCTAGCCTCTTCTGGAAGTATTTCATCAAGAAGTAGAACAAGGGGAACGCGAACAAGAGGAAGGCGCCCATGATGACGAAGCACCTCCAATCCATGAACTCGCGGATGACCGCGACGTTCCAAGGCTGGAAAGCCTCTCTCATCGCTTGGCTATGGAAGAAGTTGCCATCGGGAGAGGTAAACATCTTCACGCCGGTCGGCAAGCCGCCGATATAGGAAGTCGGCAAGCCAAATGCCAGCAAGGCGGCAACGCCCAAGACGATGGCCAAGACCTGATAACGGTATTTGGTGTAGGGCATGCACATCGTGATCATGACGACTAAGCCCGCCAACGTGGTGAGGATGGAGATGAGGCTTCTAGCGTTGTTATAGGAGATGATCTCATCGCCGCCAAACCATCTTGGGACGCTATAGAGGAATAATGGCAGCATCGCGGCGATCCAGATTAAGACGCCGGAAGGCACGGCTTTGGAGAAGACGTTTTTAAGGAAGCTCCCCTTGATTGGCGTCTTTCTTCCTTCTAGGGATAGCAAGAAGCCGCCAACGCCGATAGAGGTGGCCTGGAGGAGATAGATGTTCTCGATGGAATACCACATCTGTCCTGTCTTGAAGGGAATAAGGGCGATGCAGATAAGGATGATCGCAATGGTCTTCATCAAGAAGAGGACCGCGGTGCGCTCAGTGTTGTTGACGACTCTACGTCCCTGGCCAACGACCTCCTTGAGGTGGGAGAAGTCGTTGTCCATCAAGACGACGTCGGAACAGCTCTTGGCGGCATCGGTGGCGGTGGCGAAAGTGATGGAGGCGTTGGATTTCCTTAGCGCGAGGATATCGTTGACGCCGTCTCCGGTCATCGCGACCTTTCTGCCGTTTGCCTGCAAAGCTTCGACAAGAGCCTGTTTCTGCTCAGGGGAGACGCGGGCGAAGATGGTGTAGTCATTCACCAGAGATGGGATCTCTTCTAAAGGCACGCCTTCAAGGGAGACGGCTTTTTCGGCATTGCGGACGCCGCAGGTCTTTGCGATCTTGGCAACCGTAAGGGCGTTATCGCCGGAGATGATCTTGACGTCGACGCCGTTTTCATAGAAGAACTCGATGGTCTCCCTGGCGGAGAGGCGGATATTATCTTCAAGGACGAAGAAGGCGAGAAGCTTGCCATTTAGAGTCAAAGCGAGGACACGCTTGCCCTCTTTTGCCTTTTCTTGAGCGAATAGAAGGCTTTGCTCTTCCTTCGGGAGCAAATACTCAGGGGCGCCGAGAAGCAATTCATCGCCGTTACGATAACGGATGCCAGATGACTTCTTTGCGGAGGAGAAGGGGATGAGCTCCTTGACTTCGCTTGAGGCCTCGAAGCCGAATTCCTTTTTTAGGGCAATGGAGGTTGCATTATCGGCATCGCCGCCACCAAGTAAGGCGCGAATGCGAGTTTTAACCTCATCCTCGTCAATAAAGGATTTGGTCTGTATGACCTTCATGGAGCCATCGGTGAGGGTGCCGGTCTTATCCAGGCAGATGGTATCGACTCGAGAAAGGTTCTCTAAGGAATAAAGCTCTTGGACGAGAGTGTGCTGCTTGGCAAGTTTTATGATGGAAGCGGTAAGGGCGATAGAAGTGACGAGGACCAGGCCTTCTGGGATGACGCCGATGGCGAAGGCGCCGGCGGTAACGATGATCGCAGCCCAAGTGCCTGGGACCAAATTCGGATCAGAGAGGCTAAGCTCACGGGGGAAGACGCCGGCATCGCCGCCCCATTTGGAAATCTTGTAGCAGAGGGTGCCGACAACGATGCCGATGACGATGAAGAGGACGATCGATAACGCGCGGATGATGCCTTTGATATGAGTCATAAGCTCAGACTTATGACGGGCAAGGGACTTAACTTTCTTAGATAGCTTAGAGGCATAGGTTTCATCGCCAACGTGCCTAACGATGGCTTTGCCTTTGCCGATGAGGATAGAGGAACCTGAGAAGAGCTTGTCTCCTTTGACTTTGCGGATGAGTTCGGATTCGCCGGTGAGAAGGCTCTCATCGACGGAGAGCTCGCCTTCCTGCAAGAAGCAGTCGGCAAGGATCTGCTCTCCTGCGGAGAGGCAGATGATGTCATCGAGGACGATCTCTTCGCCCGAGATGGTTTTCCTCTCGCCATCGCGGATGACTTCAGCCTTGGCTTCGTTGATGATGCGAAGCCTCTTTAAGGTCTTGCGGCCATTGACCTCCTGCACCGTCGCGATAATCGTGTTGGTGATCGCGGGTCCAAGGAAGCCAAATTTGGAAATGCCAAACCAATGCTCCGCGTCAGCGACGTGGCCGGTGAGGCGGAGAGCGATGTCGTAGACCAAGAAGATGAGGGCGATGACGAAGAAGGCGGCGTTGAAAATGGTAAAGATGTTGCCGCAGACAATCTGGAAGTAACTTTTCTCCACGTGGTCATGAACTTTATTATCCAAACCCTGCTTAACGCGGGAGTCAACCTGCTCACTGCTTAAGCCCTGTTCCAACGTTGGGTTATAATGTTCGACATCTGCACTCGAAATTGAGCTTTTCTTCATAATGTATCATTATAAAGAATGTCCCTTATTTTTGGGTAGTTACTTGCTTGCATTTTCATCGATTTTCATCTCTTTGTTTTCGCCTTTGCTTTTCGACAAAGGAGAGCAAAGGAAAAAGAGGGCAGCGGCAACGGCGACGCAGACGCAGGAGAAGATGCAAAGCGCCATCGCGGAGGTGTCATAAAGATAGGCGACGAGGAAGCTGAATCCGAAAGAAGATAGGCCGTAGAACAGCTCAAAGAAGCCATATGCCCTCGCTCTTTCTTCTTTCCTGGACAATGTTGCGACGCCAGATAGCAGTACCGATTCCATCGCGCCCATGCCAATACCCCAAGCGGTTAGGCCAAGGAAGATGGCCCACAGCTTATCGGTTAGGAAGAAACAGAAGGCATAGGGAGCGGTGAGCAAAGCGGCAAGGCCAACGGAGGCGAAGGAGATCTTGTCGTAGAGGAAGCCGAAGAAAAGGGCGCTTATCGCATCGATGAACATCGCATAGGAATATAGAAGGGGCAAATTCTCAACCGAGATGATGCCAAGGCTATAGATGTGCTTGTTGATAAGGGAGAAGGAATCCATATAACCGGCAGCGAAGATGGCGGCGGCAAAGACAAACAGCATGAAGGCCTTGCTCTTCCAGAAGCTGCCTAGCTGTTCCTTTGGCTTGCTTGCCTCGAATTGCTCGGGATTAGGGTATTTCCTTTTGGCAAGAACGAGCATCAAGACGCAAAGCGAGCCAGGGATGGCAAGGCAAGCAAAGCCGACGATGTACTTCAAATACCTCTCCGCCTCACCCATGAATAGGTAAATGCCTGTAAGAAGCAATGGCCCAAGGCAAGCGCCAACTTGATCCATGGCCTCGCCCAAAGCAAAGGATTTGCCTTCGCCTAGCTGCTTGGAGGCAAAAGACATCAAAGAGCTTTTGGCCGGCTTCTTAACAGCCTTCCCGACACGCTCAGCAAGGATGAAAACGATGGCAAGCACCCATCCGTTTCTTGGAACCAAGGCAAGGCAAGGAACGGCAGCCATGTCGATGGCATAGCCTAAAATGGTGAATAGCCAATACTTGCCGGTCTTATCGGTGAGGTAGCCAAAAAGGATGCGGAGAGAAGAACCTAGCAAGGCGGCGACTCCACCAATGACGGCGATGACCATGGTTGGGGCGCCGAGGAAGTCCTCAAAAGAGCCTAAGACGGAATTAGCCCCCTCAAAGGTCATATCGTTAAACAAGGACGCAACCGCCATGAGGAGCAGGAAGATAAAGGCGCTGCCGTGGAGGCGGTTGGCATTTGGCTTTTCGGAATTCATAACACCATTGGCTTAGACCGATAGTAGGCCCAATTCAAGTGTAAGCATTCTCTTATTTTGCCTATGGAGAAAGAGATTGAAGGCTCCTCTAAAGAGGAGTAGATTACACCTCGTTATGGTTGCGGCCCTGATCATCGTCTTAGTTTCTGTAGTCATCATGATCGCGTGCATCCTCTTCTTCCCGAAGCTATGCATCGGAAAGTTTCAGATGGACACGTTCTTTTTGGCTCCGCTTCTAGGTGCGATTTTGCTTCTAAGCCTTGGGCTAGCCAACCCTTCCACGACCTTGGATGCCTTCATTTCCGATAAGGGCATGAACCCTTTGAAGATCTTGGCTTTGTTCCTATCGATGAGTTTTCTCTCCATTGTTCTTGATGAAGCGGGACTATTCCGCTTCTTGGCCGAGAAAAGCCTTTCTAGGTCTAAGGGAAGCCAGAAGAAAATGTTTGTTTTGCTCTATCTCCTAACGAGCATCCTCACCGTCTTCACTAGCAACGACGTCATCATTCTTACGTTCACGCCCTTCCTCATTTACTTCTGCAAGAGAGCGAAGATCGATCCTCTGCCGTTTTTGATTGAAGAGTTCATCGCCGCGAATACCTTCTCCATGGTCTTCCTTATCGGCAACCCGACCAATATCTACCTTGCTTCCAATTCTGGCGTGGATTTCATTAGCTATTTCCAGGTCATGTGGCTGCCTTCCATCATGGCTGGCCTCATTGCTTTTGCCATCCTTTATCTATTGTTCCGCAGGAAGCTTTCCACCCCGATGAGCGCGGAAAAGTCTTCCCCGGTTCTTGAGGATCCGCTTCTTGTCTATTTTGGCACCGCCATCCTTGCCATCGTCGTTGTGCTGCTAGCCGTCTCTAGCTACATCGGATTTGAGATGTATTTGATCTGCGTGCTCGCCGCTGCGATCTATCTTGCCTTCGCCCTCGTCTATTGCGCGCTGAAGAAAGAGGGAAAACGGTGGTTGATTTTGACCGCCTCTTTAAAGCGAGTTCCCTATACCCTTATCCCTTTCTTGCTATCGATGTTTGTCTTGGTGGAAGCTCTATATGAAAACGGCGTCTCCTTTGAGCTTGCCAAGATGCTTTCTGGCGCGACTCCCTATGTCAGCTATCTAGGCTCTAGCTTGCTTTTCTGCAACCTCATAAACAATATCCCGATGTCGGTTCTTTTCTCTTCTTCCATCGCCTCCTTCTTTGAAACGCCTTCTTTGCCCGCCCTATATTCTTCTATCATCGGCAGCAACATCGGCGCTTTCCTCACGCCTCTTGGCGCGCTTGCCGGCATCATGTGGATGGGGCTGCTCAAGAAAGGAGAAGTCAAACTCTCCTTCCTCGGCTTCATGAAGTATGGCTTCCTCGTTGGCATTCCTACTGCCGCGGCGGCGGGATTAGGGCTCTACCTAAGCTTCCTATTCCTTGCATAAATAAGCGATTTCCAGAAACTCTCTATTGCTCTCCCCTGTAAGGGGAGTAAAGTAAAGCGTAAGGAGTTATCACTTAAAGATAATTTATGGACTACGAAAGTAAGATTCGCGTTATTGAAGGCTTTCCGCATGAAGGAATCTCCTTCAAGGACATTTCTCCGCTTCTAGCGGACAAGGACGCATTTAAGGCTGCCGTCTCTGATATGGCCGCCCAGGTCAAGGAATGGGGGGCCGACGTCGTGATCGGCCCGGAATCCCGTGGCTTCGTCCTCGGCGCTCCGGTTGCCCTCGCTGCCGGCAAGGGATTTGTCATGGCCAGAAAAGCGGGAAAGCTTCCCGGTGAGACCATCAAAAAGTCCTATACCCTTGAATACGGCACCGCGACTATCGAGCTTCCGAAGTTTGCGATCAAAAAAGGAACCAAGGTCGTCCTCGTCGATGACCTCATGGCTACCGGCGGAACCCTCGAAGCTCTTGTCGAGGTCTGCCGCGAAGAAGGCGCGGAAGTCGTCGGCGTCATCGCCCTTATCGAACTCACCGACCTTAAGGGTGTCGAGAAGATCGATGCCCCGTTCCGCTCGTTTATCAAATATCCTTACTAAGGTATAACGCAAGCCGCTCGCATTTCGGGCGGCTTTTGCTTTATATAGAACCAATAAGGAGAACCAAAATGAAATTAGACTCTATCAAACTTGGCCTCACCTATGACGACATCCTGCTTATTCCGCAGAAATCCGAAGTCGTCCCGTCTGAGGTAAGCCTAGAGACCTATTTGACCCCAAAGATCCACCTCAACATTCCTATCGTCTCCGCGGCGATGGATACGGTCACCGAAAGCGCCCTAGCGATTGCTCTTGCTAGAGAAGGCGGCATCGGCATGATCCATAAGAACATGTCCATAGAAGAGCAGGCTCGTCAGGTCGAGCTTGTGAAAAGAAACGAGTCCGGCATGATCTCCGACCCCATCACCTTGAAGCCCTATCAGACTTTGAAGGATGCCGATGAGCTGCTTTCCCAATATAAGATCTCCGGCCTCCCCGTTGTCGATGATGACGGTAAGCTCGTCGGCATCATCACCAACCGCGACCTCCGTTATCTCCCCGTCGATGACACCTCGATTCAGGATGTCATGACGAAAGAGAACCTCATCGTCGGCAAGAAAGGCGTCTCCCTTGATGAGGCCCAGAAGATTCTGTGGCAGCACCGCATTGAAAAATTGCCGATCGTCGATGACGAGTATCGCCTCGTCGGATTAATCACCTCCAAGGATATCGATAACAAGAAAAACTTCCCCAATGCGGCAAAAGACGCACAGGGAAGGCTTCTTTGCGGCGCGGCCGTTGGCGTTGGCGCCAATACTCTTGAAAGAGTCTCTGCCCTAGTCAAAGCAGGAGTAGACGTCATCACCGTCGATTCCGCCCATGGCCATTCCCGCAACATCATCAATACCGTTAAGGCTATCCGCAATGCCTACCCTGATCTGCAGATCATCGCGGGCAACATCGTTACCGTCGAAGCGGCGAAGGACCTAATCGCCGCCGGCGCCAATGCCGTGAAAGTCGGCATCGGCCCAGGCTCTATTTGCACCACCCGCGTCATCGCTGGCGTAGGCATGCCTCAGGCAACCGCCGTCGATGAGGTTGCTTCCTATTGCCGCAGCGTCGGCGTCAACGTCATCGCCGATGGCGGCATCAAGTATTCTGGCGACATCGTTAAGGCTTTGGCTTTAGGCGCCTCTACCGTCATGCTTGGCGGGCTTCTTGCCGGCACGCAGGAATCTCCAGGCGAAGAGGTCATCTTCCAGGGTAGAAGATTCAAATCCTATGTTGGCATGGGCAGCCTCGCCGCGATGAAAAGAGGATCGGCCGATCGCTATTTCCAGAAATCCGACACCAAGGTGAGCAAACTCGTTCCGGAGGGAATCGAGGGACGCGTCGCCTATAAAGGCCCGCTTGCCGATACCGTGTATCAGCTTTGCGGCGGACTTCGTTCTGGCATGGGCTATTGCGGCGCGCCGGATATCCCCTCGCTTCAGAAAGATCCCCATTTCATCCAGATCACCAATGCTGGCTTGAAGGAATCCCATCCTCACGATATCAACATCACCTCCGAAGCTCCTAACTACTCTAAGCAGGGAGAATAAGGGACAAACGAATAGCCGAGACGCATTGCTTCGCGTTCTCGGCTTTCTCTTTTTTTTCAATGGCGTTTCGGTTAATTAAAGGATCCTATCCTTGAATTTTGCTTTACTCTTTTTTGAATATCTTTTCGTGAAAAGGGGTTTCTTTCGCCTTGGCTTAGCGGAGTAGAATTAGTTTATGGGAAATTATCTTTTAGATCTTAGAAAGAAAGTTGGCCATGAGCCCTTAATGAGCGCTGGCGCAGCCGTGGTTATTGAGAATGAAAAAGGCGAGCTTCTGCTGGAGAAGCGGACCGATAACGGGCTTTATTGCTTCCCGGGAGGTGGCATAGAGCTAGGCGAGAAAATCGCGAATGGGGCAAAGCGAGAAGTCTATGAAGAGACCGGCATCGTTCTAGGCGAAATCGTCCCTATGAAGGTGATGTCAGGAAAAGAAGGCAGGCTCGTCTATCCTAATGGCGATGAATGCTATTACATCGATTTCTATTTCAAGGCTAAGGTAAGCAACGTTACCCCTAGAAGCAGCGATGGCGAATCCGTAGAGCTGAAGTTTGTCAGCCTAAAGGACTTCCCGCCAGAGGAGAGGTGCCTACGCAATACTTACGATTGCCTAAACGCCTACCTTCATTTCAACGGCATCCCCGAGATTGATTAATGCGGAAAAAGAGGAAGGGCATGAACACGACCTTCCTCTTTTTCATTAGAAGTTATATTCCATCAAGGAGAATTTCGGGATGAAGTCATACCCCCTATCGAGATCTTCATCTCCGATATAGGAGAAGCCGCATTTCTCGTATAGCCTTATCGCGGGAAAGTTGCCGGGGGCAACGTCTAGTCGCACGGCCTTATAGCCTTCCTCTTTGGCTTTGCGGATAACAAGCGCCCCCATGGCTTCGCCAATGCCCTTCCCAAAAGAAGAAGGAGCGACGGCAAGAGAATGGCAAACCAGGAATTCTCCACGCTTTAAGTCTTTGCTCCACTTGCCTTTTTCATAATCTCCCTGCGGATCCTCGTTTAGGACAAATTCGCCTAGCAACTCGCCATCTTCTATAGCGAGGTAAAGCTGCCCTTTCTCCGCCATCGAAACGGCAAAAGAAGTGGAGGGGTATACCTTATAGGTCCATTTAGGGTAGTTCTCGCCCCTATTATCCATATAGAGGACAACGTCATCGAAGAAGGCTCCGATCTTCTTTGCTTCTATTGTTTTTGCAACGCGGATATTCGACATGTGGATAAGTCTATAAGCGAAAGAAAAGAAGGCAAGCGCGTTGCTGCCTTCTTATTTGCCGTTATGTTCTAGACACCACGTCGCGATTTCTTTTAAGAGGTCTAAAGGAAGCGGCTTGTCGTTAGGGAATTGAATCGCCCCGGTGCTGGTCTTATAGGGGGATAGCTTTTCAGCAAAGGCCCCAACCGCCTCACCGCCTGGATAGATGCCGATGTGCTTCTTCATCTGCGCGAAGTGGATGATGTTTTTTCCTTTATAGAAGGTAGGCATCTTAAAGGATATCTTCTCGCTAGCCATAGGCATGACTTCCTTAATGGCGTTATAGACAAGAGTCAGCCTCTTCTTACTCTCTTCATCAAATGCGGAGAAATAGTTTTCAAATTCTGGGCTCATAAACAAAACCCCTTATCGGCGGGATAAGAGGTTTATAGCCTATAAGGAGAATATGGACAAGAGATAGAGAGAAGGCATTCACTCAAGTTCGATGGTCGCGGGCGGCTTGCTCGTGAAGTCGTACAATACGCGGTTGACCCCATCGACTTCGTTGACGATGCGGTCAGCGATGTGGGTGATTAAGGAATAGGGAACGTCCACGGGCTCCGCGGTCATAAAGTCATCGGTGGAGACTGCGCGGATCACGACGGCACAGTCATAGGACCTGGCGTCGCCTTTGACGCCGACCGATTTCATGTTGGATAAAGCGGCGAAGTATTGGCTGGCTTTCTTATCGATGCCCGCCTTCGCGAATTCCTCTCTGAGGATGGCGTCGGCTTCCTGAACCATTCTCACCTTTTCCCTGGTGACCTCTCCGACGATGCGGATGCCTAGCCCTGGCCCAGGGAAGGGCTGGCGGAAGACCATGGATTCAGGCAAGCCAAGAAGCAGTCCAACCTGGCGAACCTCGTCTTTGAACAAATCCTTTAACGGCTCCACGACCCCTTTGAATTTCATATCCTTGGGAAGGCCGCCGACGTTGTGGTGGCTCTTGATCTTCGCGGAGATGCCAAGCCCTGATTCAATGCGGTCAGGATAGATGGTGCCCTGCGCAAGGAAATCGCATACAGGGATCTCATTAAATGCCTTTTGGAAGGTATCGATGAAGGAGGCGCCGATGATCTTTCTCTTCTCTTCTGGCTCAATGACGCCAGCAAGCCTATCTAGGAACAAATCGCTTGCATCAACGGGATGGAAATTAAGGGAGAACCTGCCGCCTTTGCCAAAAGTCGCTGAGACTTGCTTCGCCTCATCTTTCCTAAGCAGGCCATGGTCGACGAAGACGCAGTAGAGGTTCTTGCCAATCGCCTTATCTAGGATAGCCGCGGTAACCGCGGAGTCGACCCCGCCAGAGAGGGCGCAAAGCACTTTGGAATCGCCAACCTGCTTCCTGATTTCCTCAATCTTCTCATCGATGAAGTTCTCAGGCTTCCAAGAAGGGGAGCATTTCGCGATGTCGTAGGCAAAGTGAGCCAACATCTTCTGGCCATAGATGCTATGTGTGACTTCTGGGTGGAACTGCACGGCGTAGATGCCTGCTTCCTGATTCTCGAAAGCGCAGTTCTCCGTGTGAAGGGAAGAAGAGGTGTTCTTGAATCCAATAGGCAGCTTTGCGACATGGTCGCCATGGCTCATGAAGACCGTGTTGGTCTCTGGAATACCCCTAAAAAGCGGGGAAAGGGTATCGACTTTGATATCCGTATCGCCATATTCTTTGATTTTGCTGCCTTCGACCTTGCCGCCTAGGGTATAGGCGATAAGCTGGGCACCATAGCAGATGCCTAGGATAGGCTTGCCTAGATCGAAGATGGCTTTATCGATATGGGGAGAGCTTTCCTCGTAGACGGAGCTGGGGCCGCCGGTGAAGATGATGCCTTTGATGAGGGGGTCTTTCAGAACTTCCAAGGAAGTGGTGAAGGGCAGGACCTCGGAATAGACATGGAGGTCTCTGATGCGCCTGGCGATGAGCTGGTTGTACTGGCCTCCGAAATCGAGGACGACGATTCTTTCTTTTTCCATTGCTCCTCCTTATTTTAGGCTAGATGGGTTAGGTATTTGACGGCGTAGATGACGATGAAGGCAAGCGAGCAGATGGCAACGGTGATGTCGCTTCTTTTGAACTTACCCGTGACGAGGGTCATGAAGGTGTAGGAGATGAAGCCCCAGGCGATGCCATCGCTGATGGAATAGGCCAGGGTCATGATGATGATCGTGACAAAGCTTGAGGCAGCGGCAACCCAGTCGTGCCAATCGATGTTCTCGAGGTTGCGGAACATGCAGACGCCAACATAGATAAGGGCCAGGCCCGTGACGGCGCTGCTGGAGAACATGGAGAGGGCGGGGAAGATAAGAAGCGATAAGCCGAATAGCAGCCCAGTGGTGACGGCGGCTAAGCCGGTCCTTGCTCCGGCGGCGACGCCCGCGGTGGATTCCACGAATGAGGTGACGGTGGTAGTGCCGCAGACGGCGCCGAATACGGTGCCGCCGGCATCGCAGACCATCGCAGGCTTATCGTCAACGAGGAGATTTCCCTCTTTATCGATCATGCCGGCGCCAGTCTCAACTCCGACCAGAGTTCCCGCGGTATCGAAGAAGTCGACGAATAGCAAAGCGAAGACAAGGGCGAACGCCATCGGATTGGCGAAGACGTCAAAGCCATGGAAGCACGCTCCAAAGATAAGGCCGAAGTTGCCAAGATTAGCGATGCTATAATCGCTATGGTAGAAGGGCGAGAATCCCTTAACGCCAGCGCTGCCCAAACTGCCGCAAAGGATACCCATGATGATCATGCTGATGATGACGGCGAACTTGCTGATCCAGAAGAAAGCTTTCCTATTCTGCGGAAGCGAGGCCAAGGCCAAAACCAAGATGACGCCGAATAGGCCGACTAAAACCGTGGGGGAGGTCATATCGCCAAGGGCGACGAGAGTAGCGTCGGAGTTGCGGATGATGCCCATGTTCTGGAAGCCGATGAAGCAGATGAAGAAGCCTAGGCCAGAGGAGATGGCGAACTTCAATGACTTCGGAATGCTGCGGATGATCCAGGCGCGAAGAGGGGTCAATGAGATGATGAGGAAAAGGATGCCGTCAATGAGGACAAGGCATAGGGACTGGGCGAAGTTATAGCCCATATTGAGCATGACGGTATAGGCGATAAGGGAGTTGGAGCCCAGTCCTGAGGCAAGGCCGATCGGGAGTTTGCCATATAAGCCCATCGCGATGGTGGTGACGGCGGCGGAGATGGCGGTAGCGGCAAAGACCGCGGCATATACCGCCATCGCGTCAGCCCAGGTATCGCCATAAAGGAGAATCTGAATGGCGCCTTCCGCGGTTTGCCTGATATTGCCATGGGCGATGGTGACGGTGCCGGCATTGGCCCAGCTTGTGGATAGCATGGAGGCGTTAAGGGGGAGGATGTAGAACATGGCCAAGAAGATGACTAGGCCCCCTAGCAGCTCCTTAAGGATGGAGGAACCGCGTTCCCCAATGTGGAAATAACGGTCTAAAAAACGACCAAAACCCGTCTTGGGGTTCCATCTTGGCTCTGGTGAAGAGGGTTCCACTTCGGAAACTTCCTGCTGCGCAGAAGTGATTGCATCATCCATTCGTATTCTCTCCTAATAGGTAGCGAAGAATCGTGATGGGCAATTTGGCTAGAAAGAGGGAAAAGCGAAATGACGCTTTCGCCCTTTTCTATTTTGTGCCGTAGAGTCAACTTAGGATTGACGTAGAGACACTGGACCAAATCTCCAGCATATACGACTTCGACGAACTCATTTTAACGTAACCATTGGGCTATGAATAATGAAACCGCTTTCGGATAAACTAACGCGTTTGGCTCATTGCCACCCCTTCCTAAAGGAAGAGAAGTCCTCAGTCTATCAAACGCTAAAAAATGTTGAAAAATCCATCTTTCCTGAAAGAGTTTTCCGTGTATGATTTTGTACTGGTCAAGCGCATATGAGCAGGAGAACTTCCAGGATTTTTTCCAAAGCTTTCAAAAGCAGAGGGGTCTTTCTCGCCATTTCTTCCTCGTATCGCTTTCTCTCTAACGCGTTCATCTCTAGGTCCTGATTTCGGGACCTATTTTTTTACGCGTATAGAGGGTAGTCAAAAGGAGGAAAAAACTGATGGACCAAAGCAATAAGTTGATACTAGATGTCAACGAAAGCCCCAAGAAGATCAGCCAGTGGATCATCTTGGCAATCCAGCACATTCTCGCGATGTTCGTCGCCTGCATTACTGTGCCTCTACTGGTATTCGCCGCCTATACCGTTCCGGAAGGCTTCGCCAATGCGGGCGCCGGAGTCGGCTTCATCAATGCTAGCGGAGCTTATCTCGCCGGCACCTTCATCGCCCCGACCCTAGTCGCCGCCGCGATCGGAACTCTTATCTACATCTTGCTAACTAAGATGAAGAGCCCGGTCTTCCTCGCCTCTTCATTCGCCTATATCTCCCCGATGATCGCCGCCATCAACCTCGGCGCGGTCGCCATGACAAAAGATGCCTCTGGCGCCCTCGTCGTTGCGAGCGCCGGCGACAAAGTCGTCGGTGCCTTCGCCAACCTCTGGGCCCTTCCTGTCGGCATGGCCATGGTTGGCGCTGTCTATGTCATCGTCGCCCTCGTCATTAAGTTCGCCGGCGTCGCCTGGCTCAACAAGCTTCTCCCGACCATCGTCATCGGACCGGTCATCATGGTCATCGGCCTTGGCCTTGCCGGCAGCGCCGTCTCCAACCTCACCACCGCCTCCGGCTCTGGTCAGGGCTATAACCTCATCGCTCTTCTCTGCGGCCTCGTCGCCATGGTCGTCACCGCTCTTTGCGCCCACTATGGCAAAAAGACCATCGCCCTCATCCCGTTCGTCCTTGGCATGTGCGCCGGTTATCTCACCGCACTAGTCTTCACCCTCATCGGCTACACCGCCTGCCACAACGAATACTTCCACATCATCAATTTCGACCCGATCGTCAATAACTTCTCCAACCTCACCGTTAGATCCTTCGTCGATGTCCCGTCCTTCGTCTTCATGCCGGAGAACGTCAAGGCTGCCGCCCCGCTTCAGGCCTCTCAGCTTGGCACCATCGCTCTTCTTTTCATCCCCGTTTCCCTCGTCACCATCTGCGAGCACATCGGCGACCACAAGAACCTCTCCGGCATCATCGGACGTGACCTTCTTGTGGAACCGGGCCTTTCCCGCACCCTCATGGGCGATGGCATCGCCACCGCGGCCTCTGGCATCCTTTGCGGCGCTGCCAACACCACCTATGGCGAGAATGTCGCCGTCGTCGGCGTCACCAAGATCGCTTCTGTCAAAGTCATCATCCTCGCTTGCTTGCTGACCATCGCGATCGCCTTCCTCTCCCCGCTTATGTGCGTCGTCGAGACCATCCCCGCTTGCGTTACCGGCGGCGTCTCCCTCCTTCTCTATGGCTTCATTGCCGCCTCCGGCGTCAAGATGCTCATCCATGAGAAAGTCGATTTCACCAAGACCAAGAACATCTTCGTCGCTTCCGTCATCCTCGTATCCGGCATCGGCGGACTCGTCATCGGCTTCACCGCCGGCAATGTCCAGATCACCGTCACCTCTACCGCGGTCTCGATGATCCTCGGCATCCTCATGAACCGCATCCTTGTCGAGAAGAAAGAGAACAAGGAAGAGGCCATCGAAGAAGTCGCCAAAGACGACAAAGAAGCCTAATCCTCTTAAGACAAACACCCCATCCTGCGCTAAGATAAGCAAGAAAGGAAATCATTCCTATGAAAGAATATAGCAACGTCACTTACCTCAATCACCCACTACTAAAGTCCAAGCTCTCGCGAATCCGCTCCAAGGACACCCCGACCAGCGAATTCCGCCGGATCGTCAAGGAAATCGCCGTCATGGAAGGCTATGAAGCCCTCCGCAACGTGAAGACCAAGATCGTTGAGATCGAGACCCCGCTTGAGAAAACCTCTCAGCCGATCGTCGAAGGCTCCAAGCTTTGCTTCGTCCCGATCCTTCGCGCCGGCATGGGCATGGTCGACGGGATGACTGAGCTAGTTCCGACCGCTCACGTTGGCCATATCGGCTTATACCGCGATGAAGTTACCCACGAGCCGCATGAATACTACTGCAAGCTTCCGAAGGGCCTAGAAGACATGGACATCTATGTCCTTGACCCGATGCTAGCGACCGGTGGTTCTGCCATCGATGCCATCAAGCTTCTCAAGCAGCATGGCGCCAAGAAGCTCCACTTCATCTGCATCATTGCCGCGCCCGAAGGCGTCGAAGCCTTCTGCAAAGCCAATCCGGACATCCCGCTTTACGTCGGCGCCCTGGATAGGCAGCTCAACGAGAATTGCTATATCTGCCCGGGTCTAGGAGATGCGGGTGACCGTATCTTCGGTACGATCTAACAAAATAGACGTCCTCCTTTTAGGGATGGTGCTCAGCCGCCATCCTTTTTCTTTTTCGACGATAAAAGTGTTAAAAGGGGATACACCCATATCCTTTTTCGCTCCGATTATCATCGAAAAAAGCCTCCTGGAATCCCAAGAGGCTGATGAAGCGAAGCTATCGAAGTTCCTTTTTCGCGGCTTCTTCTCTGGAAAGAGCCTTTTCCCATCCGGCGACTTCGTCCATCGTTGGGACGTAGACGTATGGGACGTTGCGGAGGAGACCCTTATAGTCGAGGCCATATCCGACAAGGAACTTATCTTCTTTTAGCTCCATGCCGCAATAGTCGACCTTGACGTCGATCTTTCTTTTGGCTTGCTTATCGATGAGGCAGGTTACGATGACGTCTTTGGGATGATACTTTTCTTTGAGGTGCTCAACGAGGTAATGCATGGAAAGGCCGGAGTCGACGACGTCTTCGACGATGACGACGGTTCTGCCTTCTAGGCTATGGCTGACATCTTGCTTCAAGACGATTTTGCCAGTGGATCCCAGTCCTTCATAAGAGGAGACGCGGATGTAGTCGGTGATAATGTCGCTATGGACGTGCTCCATCAGATCGACCATGAAGTTAATCGCACCCTTCATGACGCAAAGGAAGACCGGAAGGCGGTCATCTTTGGATAGGCGCTCGTCTAGCTGTGCGCCGATGCGGGCGCAAGCTTCCTGGATCTGAGCCTGGGACATAATCATCTCTTGCATGAAAGATTCCTCCAAAATGTATGGTTTCTGCTTAGTGGGTATCTATATATTGAAACAAGTTTCGGCCAAGAAGGAAAGCAAGCATTTCTAAGTAAGCGGTTTCCGCTCGGAAAACGGCATTTTTCTTGTTCTTTCTTTAGCCCTAAGGACTATAGTTAATTGATGCTTTGTATCGCTACAAAACAAAATAGGAGGGCCCTATAGGGGCTTTAGTTACCAATGAAGGATAACGCCATTCTTTTCTCGCTTTCCGCTAATCAGGATTTAGCGGAAGCCATCGCCGAGGAACTACACGTTCAACTTGGTACCCGCACCATCAAGCACTTTCCCTCTGGAGAGACCATCGTCGAGCCGGTCGAGACCGTCCGCGGCAAGCAGGTCTTCATCATCCAGTCCACCTGCCCTCCCGTTAACGAGAACCTCATGGAGGTCCTAATCTTCGTCGACGCCCTTCGTAGAAGCAGCGCCGCCGAGATCAACCTCATCGTTCCATACTTCGGCTATGCCCGCCAAGACAGAAAGGCCAAGCCAAGACAGCCGATCACCTCGGCCCTCGTCGCACATCTGCTTACCACTGCCGGCGTCGACCGCGTCGTCACCGTCAACCTCCATGCCGCTCAGATCCAGGGATTCTTCTCCTGCCTCGTCGATGACCTCACCGCCGTTCCGCTTATCGGAAAAGCCATCATTGCCGAGGGGCATGACTTCAATAACGTCTGCGTCGTCTCCCCAGACCACGGCGGCGTCAACCGCGCCAGAGACCTCGCTGAGCAGTTCGATGCCCCGCTAGCCATCATCGATAAAAGGCGCAACTCCAGGCTTGAGCCGGAAGCCATGAACATCATCGGCGACGTCAAAGGCAAGGACTGCATCATGGTCGACGATATGGTCGATACCGCCAGAAGCGCCTGCATCGGTGCTAATGCCTTAAAGAAAGCCGGCGCCAAGTCCGTCATGATGGCTGCCGTCCATGGCGTCTTCTCCGATCCCGCCTACGAGCTTCTTAAGGATGGCCCCTTCGATGAGCTCATCGTCACCGACTCCATCCCGTTGCCGGAAAAGTTCCGCGCGCTTCCGTTTGTGAAGGTGGTCTCCTTGTCTTCCATGATCGCTGAGTGCATCGACCGCATCGTCAACAACGAGCCGCTCTCCGCCGTCTATGCCGCTTATGCGGATCCGGCGATGATTAAGATGAACTAAATTTAAGGGTCATTTGTTTGAATTTATGCCCTAGAGACATTTACGTCTTTGGGGCTTTTTCGAACCTAAAAAACTTTTCTTTCTTACTTTCTTTTGTAAATGGCTCTCCACCATGAAATCGCCTATTTTTTACCGAATTACTGAAATAATGCGATTGCATCGATACTATCGATTCCTATAATTTCGGCGGAAATAAAAAAATCCAACCAAAAAATCGAAAGGAGGGTTTCTTATGTTTCCACTATTTGCGGATGCCGCGGCCAACAACCTCGGCGAGAACCTCGCAAAAGCAATGAGCAGTACCAGTCTTTGGACCGCCATCGCTAAAACGGTTCTCATCATTCTTCTAGGCTTCTTCCTGACGAAGAAGAAAATCTTCCCTGAGGGAACCGCCAAAGTCCTCACCAAGGTCGTCATGGTCGTCGCACTCCCGTGCTTGGCCTTCACTTCCTTCATGAGCGCCTTCACCGTTGCCGCAGGCATTGACGCCATCGTCAACTTTGTGTTTGGCTTCTTGATCTACATCGCGTTCATCTTCTTGTCCAAACTCATCTTCATCTGGGTCAAGGATCCTGTGAAGAAGACCGTCCTCTGCGTCCTCTTCGCCTTCGGCTCCACCACCTTCTTCGGTCAGCCGATCATCTCTGCTGTCTATGACGCCCAGACCTACAATGACTCCAACCTATTGAACATTGCCTATCGCGTGTTCCTTTATTCCTACGCTTATGTCGCCGTTATGGGCGTCAGGATCCGCCGTGCCAAGAAAGGGGAAGCCGTCGCGGAGGGCAAAAATGCCGCCGCCGCCGATGAAGGCATGACTTGGGGCGAGGTCATGAAGAAGATCTTCCTCAACCCGATCATCATCGCCACCCTCGTTGGCCTAGTCCTCTGGGCACTTCAGGGCATCCCGGGAACCGCCATCGTCCGTACCGACTGGCTCGCTCCGAAACAAGGCGTCTCCTATGCTGATGCCACAAAGGTCGCCTTCTGGAGAGTTGATGTCACCCTTCCTTGGATCTTCCAGGTTGCCAAGACCCTCGGCACCCTTGCTTCCCCGCTCGTCTGGCTTGCCATCGGCTGCAAGCTCGGCGCTTCCTCCCTTGCCGATGCCGCTAAGGATAAATACGCCTGGGCTTACGGTTTGCTGAAGTCCATCCTTGCTCCGGCCATCGTCCTCGCCATCCTCTTCGCCGTCCAGGGCATCGCTGGTGCCTGTGGCTACAACCTTATCTCCATCCAGACCGTCCAGTCTGCGGTCATCATGTGGCTTACCCCGGCTGCCACCGTCGCCGTTGCCTACTGCATCAGCGCCGATAAGGAAGCGGGCCTTGCCTCCCACATCTCTTTGATCTCCACCTTCACCGCCGTCATTGCGGTCGTCGTCTGGGTCATCGTCCTCACCCTCGTCAGCGCCTCTGGCTTCTTCCCTGACTATGGAGCCCTAGGCTCCCTCAGCAAGACTGGCGTCAACGCGGAAGCCGCCATCAATACGCTTATGGCCTTCCTCGCCTAATTTCCACAAGGAGTAAAACGCAATGGAAAAGAAAATGATCTGCTTCGGAGTCAGAGACTACGAAAAGCCCTACTTCGAAAAACTCGGTAAGCAGTACGGATATGAATTCATCCTCCGTCCTGAATATATCGGCAATGATTCCTGGGAGCTCGCCAAGGGCTTCGAGATCGTCATGGTCCGCGCTGGCTGCAACCTCGATAAAGAGCATCTAAAGCTCCTTAAGGACAACGGCCTCAAGTATTACCTAACCCGCACCGCTGGCTATTCCCACATCGACGTCGCTGCCTGCAAAGAGCTTGGCATCGAGACCGCCTTCGTTCCGGGCTATTCGCCCAACGCCATCTCCGAACTCGCGCTCACCCTCTCGATGATGCTTCTCCGCCACACGGCCCTAGCAACCTATTCGACCAAGTCTGGCAACTTCAAAGTCACCAATGCGATGTTCTCCCGTGAAGTCCGCGGCTGCACCGTTGCCATCCTTGGCTGCGGCAGAATCGGCTGCACCACCGCCACCCTCTTCAAGGGTCTAGGCGCCAGGGTCATCGGCTATGACGTCTTCGTCTCCGATCGCGCCAAGTCCCTCATGGAAATGAAGCCTATCGAGGAAGTCCTCGCCGAAGCCGACATTGTCATCTGCCACATGGCTTACTTCAAAGGCTCCAACGACAACTTCATCGACGCGAAGAAGATCGCGATGATGAAGGATGGCGCCATCCTCGTCAACGTCGCCCGCGGCGAAGTCCTTGAGACCGAAGCTGCCCTTGCTGCTGTTAAAAGTGGCAAACTCGGCGGATTCGGGCTTGATGTCATCGATCATGAAGGCACTCTCTTCAACAAAGTCTTCGATCCTGCCCACATGGACAATCAGATCCATCAGGACATCATTGACCTCTATCCGCGCGTCCTCATCACCCCGCATATCGGCTCTGCCACCGACCTCGCCCTTGTTGATATGATCGAAATCACGATCAAGAACATGAACGAGTACATGGAGACCGGCCACTGCAAGAATTCCCTCATCAAGTAAGGGACTATCCGCTATGACCAATAAGCCCAGCAAACCTCTCTTCGGATTTGCTGGGCTTTTGTTATCATGACCGGCTGGGACCGCCTAAAACCGCCTGCTATGCGGGCGAGACGATAAAAAACCATGGCGGTCATGAAAAAAAAGCCCTCCGAGGGAGTACAAATGCAATGCTCAGTTGCCCTTGTATCCGAGGAGGACTTTTATATTATGCCACTTAACAGCGACGAAGTGTCGAGCCTGTCGCGCACAAGGTGGGGCAGCAAGTACCACATAATGTTCGCGCCTTGAAGACACGGATTCTTACCATGCTCCTAGAATGAGCAACTGAAGGATGCCGTGATATAACTCTTCGATTTTCGCGGCTATGGGAGTCATCAATATCCTAGTTTTTTTAACTTCTTTTTCGCGTCTTCTAGATTGGTGAAGAGCACGCCTTTGATGCCTAGCTTTTCGCAAGGAGCGATATTCCTGGGGTTGTCATCAAGGAAGACGATGGAAGAGTAGTTCCTGCCCATTTCGTTTAGGACATTGAGGTAAGCTTGCTCAAAGGGCTTGGTGACCCCATAGGCGCAGGAGACGAATTCCTTATCAAAGCATTTATGAAAGTCGGTTCCCTCGAACGTCCTATCAAGGAGACCTTCAAAGGAATCGCTAAGCAAGACGACCGTGTGCTTGCTGCGCATATCTTTCGCGAACGCGATCATATCAAGCCTTGGCTTTGCGATTTCCTTGACTTCGGCATTGATGTCTGCTGGGGTTATGTTCATTAAAGCGGCGGTACGTTTGACGACTTCGTCATAGCCGTATTCTCCTCTATCGCCAGGCATGCAGATTTTATCTTTTTCTTCGCTTGCGTTCTCTTTAATGTGACGTTCAAAGATGGCCATAAAAGGATCGCCGGCGAAGAGGCCAAAGCAATCAAGAATCAATAGTTTATCGTCTTTCATTTTCTTTCCTCCAAAGGGCCTCCGGTGAGCCAATAGTCATAGGATTGCGAAAGGAAGGAAATCCCTTCTTTCCGAAGCTCTTCATTAAGGGCTGAGACTCTTCCTTTGCCAATGACTAATGGATCGATATAACGGCGTTTTGCATTGATTTTAAACGAACTTGCATTGATTTTCTCGGTGGTTTTGTAGACTTTTCCAAGTCGGCGATAGTTTCTCCAAGCCTTGGCATATTTGTCGGATTTGGTGAGCTTAAGAAGGAGCGCTGTCTCGGATTTATAAAGGTCATCCTTGGTGATGACTCCTTCTTTGATGGCGGACTTTAGCAGGGCGGATAAAGCCTGCATCGCATAGCGGTCCTCATCGCTAGAATAGACCTTCCCACAATCAAGAGCGAGCTTGGCGAACCTTGATGCTTTCTCTAGGGAACTAAAAGCTAATTCGGGGAAGCCATCCTCGGCTTTTACGACGGATAAATCATTATAGAGTTCAGAAACTTCTTCTAACGTGGCAAAACCGAAATTGACCGCGTTAGAAAGGGTGTATTCTAGCCTGTCGGCAGAGAGTCTAGGAGAGTCATTATCCGCAATGGGATAAAGGTGATAATCGCCGACATCGACGACGACCATATCTTGGGAGAAGATGACATCCAAAAGGTCATCGTGGGCATAGATAAACGGCTCGGTTTCCTTTTCGGTGGATTCTTGCTTCAAGGAATCGCCGTTGCTGAAATCGATGACGTGGGCGAAGCATGGGGTGGAGATATCGTGAAGTAGCCCGGCGATGCTCGTATGGAGATCGTGGGTGAAGTGATAGCAAATCAAAGCAACTCCGACGGAGTGCTCATAACGAGAATAATGGGCGAGTCTAGAGAAGAAAGGGAAGCTCGTATACTCTAGGCCGCAGTGCATGCTGACATCATCGAGTCTTTGGAATGTCGGAAGGGAGAGATATGCCACAATCTCTTTCGGCATATTCTCCTCGTAGGTTTTCCAGATTTCTTTCATCGGAAGCATTATGAACTAACAAGCGGGCAAATTTAATGCAAAAGTATTGGAAAGAGTCTAGTTTATTCCCATGCCGACTTTTGAAGAGAAGCTAAAAACCTATTACGAAGAGAATGGACGTGACCTCCCATGGAGAGAAAACGCATCCCCTTATACCGTTTTGCTTTCGGAAGTCATGCTGCAGCAGACTCGCGTCGAAGCGGTCAAAGCCTACTACAGAAGATTTCTTTCTCGCTTCCCAGACGTCAAAAGTCTTGCCGAAAGCGAAGAGGATGAAGTCTTAAAGCTGTGGGAAGGGCTTGGCTACTATAGTCGTGCGAGAAACCTAAGGAAGGCCGCGATCGCCGTTATGGAAAACTTTGATGGCGAATTCCCTTCCTCGAAGAAGGAGCTTTTGTCTTTGCCGGGGGTTGGGGAATACACCTCTTCCGCCATTGCTTCTATCGCCTTCCATAAGAAAGATATTGCGGTAGATGGCAACCTTCTCCGCGTGTTCGCTCGCCTAACTAGCTATCCCCATGACATCAAATCCCCCAAAGCCAAAGAGGACTGCTACGACTATCTTTCCTCGCGGTTAAAGAAGATTGATCCAAGCATCTTCAACCAGTCCTTGATGGACCTAGGCGAGATCACCTGCATTCCTAATGGCGCCCCGCATTGCGAATCCTGCCCTCTCGCAGATATTTGCCTTGCTCATAAGCAGAAGTTGGAGACCTCGTTTCCAGTCGTTCCCCCTAAGAAAGAGAAGCCGCATAAGAAAATGACGGTTCTCCTATTCTTGAAAGATTCCAAGGTTGGCATCGTGAAGCGCCCCGCTTCAGGGCTACTTGCTAATCTTTATGGCTTCCCGATGGAGGAAGGCCATTATGATGAAAACGCCTTGCGTGACCTTCTTGCCTCCAAGGGGATTAAAGTCTTACGCATGCGCCCCATGATTAAGAAGAAGCACGTCTTCACTCACCTAGTCTGGGACATGGAAGGCTATCCGATTGAAGTGGCGGATGCCCCGGTTCGCTTTGTGTCAGAAAAAGAAAGGCAGGAAAGCTATTCCCTACCTAGTGCCTTCAAAGGCTTAGAAGAAGAACTGCTAAAACTTAATTTGCTCTGTTAAGCTTCGGGAATAGGGGGATCGGCTTCCCCTTATGCTCGGCGGAGCAGCATTTCTTATCGAATTTCGATACAAGCCTCGCTTCTTTTGATCCTGGGAAGATCCAGAAAACAAGTGGGAACATATGAGCTTCAATGATATGGAGCTCCTTTTCATTGAGATGGAAATCTCTCTTGGCATTCCTAGCGGCGATGAAAGGATGAGAGAAACCGTGATACTTGGCCCTATTCTGCTTGTCGTGCCAATCGTAGAGGTAGTAGTCGTGAAGAAGGGCGCCGCGGATGAGAGCGTGATAATCGATCTTCATCTTCTTGGATTTGGCATAGGCATATGCGCTTGTGGCGACATTGAGGCAATGGTCATAAACCGAAGTGTTGCCATGAGCCACGTATTCCTTGGTTGGCGCATATAGAGGCGACTTAAGGATGGGGAGCGCGATGGCATCGAATTCGGCGTCGAGAATCATATCTAAAGAGAAGTATAGTCTTTGTACCTACATTATTTAGTGCCAAAAACGTTAAAGCGTATGCCAACTAGCGTTTCTTTGGTCTTCTCCATAAAGGAGAATGCGGATAAAATTCATTTATATGGCGTTATCTATTACCGTGCTCATCTTGTCCCTGCTCGCCGATGCGGGCGTTTGCGTCTACCTAGGGATGGCTTTCTCCTGGTGGTGGATGTTCCTTCTACCCGTCCTGTGGTTCTTCATCGATGCCGTGATCTTCGGACTTTGGGTTCTCATCCTCGTGCTCTGGGGGCCATTTCTTAACAAAAAGAAACCGACTACTAAGCCGAGCAAATTCTATTATTCCATCGTCAAACAAACGGATGCTTGGGTACTGGCATTTCTAAGAATTCACGTACATGTCCGCGGCGTTTCTCTTCCCAAAGAGCCTTATGTCCTCATCTCTAACCATCGTTCTAACTTCGACCAGATGGCTCAGATCAAAGCTCTTAAGGGCATGCTTATCTGTATCAGCAAGCCTGAGAATATGGACTTCCCAATTGCCGGTCCGTTCATCCACCACGCTGGTTTCCTTCCCATCAATAGAGAGAATATGGTCGAAGGCGTGAAAACCATTAACCAGGCTTCTTCCTATTTGACCAAAGGCTACTGCAATATCGGCATCTCGCCAGAAGGCACTAGAAATAAGGGAACCGCTGATTTGCTTCCTTTCCATCCAGGCTCCTTCCGCGCCGCGATGGACGTGAAAGCGCCGATTGTCATCTGCTGCATCAAAAACACCGATAAGATCAAGCATCGCACTCCTTGGAAAAGAAGCGATGTCTTCCTCGATATGCTGGAAGTCTTGCCTTATCAGAAGTACAAAGACATGTCTCCGGCTGAGGTTGCCGAGTATTGCTCCCACCTCATCAAGCGAGACCTCGATGTCGGCAACTTCTTGCTTGGCCAAGAGCTCTAATCCATAAACGGTTATCGGGAGCGGGATCCGCTCCCTTTCTTTTTGCTGGAATGTGGATAAAAAACGATAACCGTTTTGCCGTATTTAAGGCGAAACGGTATCACATTTCATCCTTATTGGTTCTGCGGAAATCTGCTGGAAAGGTTCTATCCAAGAAAGGCAGCGAATGTGAATGCTTCGCTAACGTAGAAATAACAATAGGCAGCCAACAGTACTTTTCTATGAAAAGTGGAGCGTAAATGGTTTGAAAAAGAAGCGGTAGGGCCGATAATCCTATTGCCTTTAAAAAAGGCAGAGATGAAAGGGGAAATTTTCATGCTCAGACTAGACAAGATTGTTAAAACATACAAAACAGCGGATATGGAGGTTAGGGCTCTTAAGGGAGTCTCTTTGTCCTTCCGCAAAAACGAGTTCGTCTCCATCCTCGGACCTTCGGGATGCGGCAAGACAACGATGCTTAACGTCATCGGCGGCCTCGACCACTATGATGAAGGCGACCTTTATATCCTTGGCCACAGCACCAAGAAGTTTTCTGACCGCGATTGGGACGTTTACCGTAACCACCGCATTGGTTTCGTTTTCCAATCCTACAATCTCATTCCCCAATCCAACATCCAGCAGAACGTTGAGCTTGGCTTAACCATCTCTGGTCTCAATAAAGCGGAGCGCGAGGCGAAAGCTCGCGCCGCCTTGGACAAAGTCGGCCTATCCGGCATGTACAAGAAGCGTCCGAATCAACTTTCTGGCGGCCAGTGCCAGCGTGTTGCCATCGCCCGCGCCATCGTTAACAACCCAGACATCATTCTTGCTGATGAACCGACCGGTGCCCTTGACTCCGTGACCTCCGTTCAGGTTATGGATATCCTCAAGGAAATTGCCCGGGACCGCCTCGTCATCATGGTTACCCATAACCCTGAGCTCGCGGAAAAATATTCGACCCGTATCATCAAACTCCTAGATGGTAATGTCGTGGATGACTCTATGCCTTATGATGAAGAAGAGGAGAAGGCAGAGTTTGGAGCCGCTGCCGCATCCACGAAATCCAACCTCTCCAAAGATGCAGCTGAGGAAAAGGCCAAGATGAGCTGGGCCACAGCCTTCGCCCTTTCTGGCCGTAACCTCTGGGCGAAGCATAAGCGTACGGCAATGATCGTCGTTGCCTCCTCCATTGGCATCGTCGGCGTCTCCGCGGTTTTAGGCGTCTCCACAGGCGTCACCAACTACATCGCCTCCATGCAGGACGATATGCTTTCCGGCAACCCCGTTAAGGTTTCTAAGAGCTCCTTGGACCTCTCTTCCTTGATGAGCCTTTCCTCTGCCTCTACCCCCACCAAGGCCTCTGCTGTGGTGAATGCCTCCACCAAGCCTGGCTATATCGATGTCAACTCCATCGTTAAGCAGCTCGTGGATGCCACCGATGGCTTAGGCTCTTCCCTCACCCAGAATGATATCAGCTCTGACTACGTCCATTTCGTGGACGACATGCCTAGAGAATACTATGCCGCCATCTCCAAGGATTACGGGCTAGATGTCCTCAATAACATCTACACCACCGACAAGCTTCTCAGCGCTGATGGAAGCGAAAGGGAGGTAGACGTGTCTGTGGCTTCCCTAGTTTCCTATGCGGTCGCCATCATCTCTCAGACCGAATATTCCACCTTCGCCTCTCAGATCCCGAGTTTCACCAATGTCGTCATGCAGTCGCTAGATGACACCAACTACATCGCCAATCAGTACGAGACTCTCGCTGGCAAAATCGCAACCGAGCCTGATGAGATGATGATCGTCCTCGACCACAATAGGAAAGTCTCCGACTTCCTTCTCACCATGCTTGGCTATTATTCCCAAGCTGACCTCATGAACTCCGTCTATGCCAATGGCTATGACGATGATGACCCGGTCAAACAGGCTCATTTCGATAAGGATAGATATGATGAGATGCAGTCCATCTCCCTCGATTCCCTTCTAGGCAAGACCTTCCATTACTACGTTAACGACACCATCTATTCCCCAACCAGCAAGACCTATTCCTATAAGGACCCCAAGACGAAGGAAGACAAGACCGTCACCTACGATACCTTCGACTATGAGCATTCCCGCGATGCTTCCTGGAACGATGAATCCCATTTGGAAATGAAGGTCGTCGGCGTCATCGCCCCGAAAGCGGATGTCAACTATGGCTGCCTTGAAACCGGCCTATATTACACCCCTGCCTTCTCCAGGAAGTTCATCGAAGACAACAAGAACAGCAAGCTCGCCAGCTATGTGAAATCTAGCGGCGGCAGCGTTACCAACACCGTTTCCTCCACCGCGACCAGTACCTCCGAGATGGGCGTGACCTATTCCTATGACTACTGGTATTGGGATACCAAGAGAGTCACCTCCTCTCCCTCTATGGCAACCATGACCGCTCCGGTTGGCAAAAGCACAATTGACCTTACCAGCGCCATGACCGCCTTCCTTGGCATGTCTGGCGAATCCAGCGGAAATAGCGGAACCTCCCTCACCGCGACGATGTCCACCTCTAGCGTCGGCGCATCCACCCTCCCCGACAGCATCTCTTTCTTCCCCAACACCTTCGACACCAAATTCCAGGTTACCGACTACCTCGATAAGTGGAACGCGGAAGGCGATATCGTCTTAAGCAATGGCGACCTCATCAAGAAGGCTGACCGCGCCGAAATCAAATACACGGATAACCTGCAAGTCATCATCTCGATGATTAATCAGATCATCCAGATCGTCACGATCGCGCTCGTGGCCTTCACCTCCCTCTCCCTTGTCGTCTCCACCGTCATGATCGGCATCATCACTTATGTCTCCGTCATGGAGCGCGTTAAGGAGATCGGCGTCATCCGTTCTTTGGGCGGACGCAAGAAAGACGTGTCTCACCTATTCAATGCCGAGACCTTCATCATCGGCTCCTTAAGCGGATTATTCGGCATCGTGGTCACCTATGTGATTGAGGTCATCCTCAACCTCGCCCTAAAGATTAACTTCGGCGTGACCATCATGGCTTTGTCTCCCGCCCATGCCGGCATCATCATCCTCATCGCGGTATTGCTGACGATGTTCGCTGGCCTTCTCCCCTCTGCCGCGGCAGCGAGAGAAGACCCGGTCGTCGCTCTCCGTACCGAGTAAGGGGGAAACAACAAAACTCTAAAGATGGGGGACTTAGTTGGTTCCCTTTTCTTAATAAGTGAGATAATGGCACCACTATGGCAAGAATCAAAGTTAGGCACCTAACCAAAATCTATAACGAGGGACAGCAAAACGAAGTCCGCGCCCTTGATGACGTAAGCTTCACCCTAGAAGAGGGCGAGTTTGTCGTCATCCTTGGCCCTTCAGGGGCAGGCAAAAGCACGTTGCTCAATATCCTTGGCGGCATGGATAGCGCCAGCAGTGGCAGCTATCTTGTGAACGAGAAGGATGTCGCTAAGTTCAAGGAGAAGGAGCTTTCCAAATTCAGGCGAGAGGACGTCGGCTTCCTCTTCCAGTTCTATAACCTCATGCCCAACCTATCTTGCCTAGAAAACGTTGAGATCGCCGCTAGCTTAGTCGAGCAGCCTTTTGATGCCGCATCCGTATTAAAGGATGTCGGCCTTGAGAAGAGGCTAAGCAACTTCCCGAGCGCTCTTTCTGGCGGCGAGCAGCAGCGTACCGCGATTGCTCGCGCTATCGTGAAGAACCCCAAGCTCCTGCTTTGCGATGAGCCGACCGGCGCCCTAGATTCCAAAACTGGGGCGGCCGTGCTTTCGTTATTGCTCCGCGTTGCCAAAGCCTATAAAAAGACCGTCATCATGGTTACCCATAACGCCAAGATCGCGGATGTGGCGGAACATCTTCTTCGCATTGCCGATGGCAAGCTTGTTGCCGATACCAAAAACGAACACCCCTTGCCTGTTGAGGAGATTTCCTGGTGAAGAGAAGCTCTGCCTCCATATTGTTTAAGCAGGGCTGCCGCGAAGTTGCTTCCTTGTGGAAACAATTCCTTTCCGTCATAGCGATTGGCGCGATTGCCGTGACGCTTTTCGTTGGCCTCCAAGCCAATGCGAGCAGCTTAGCAAAGCGCGTGGATGCGATGTATGCGCAGGGCAACCTCGCCGATATCTACACGACTGTTAACCCGATTAAAGGCAATCAAGGAGATAAGACTGAGATTGCCAGTATCGTCGGGGGTGATGGCGTTGTGGAGAGCAGATTCTATAGCTACGCCTCGCTTAACGCCCATTCTAACTTCGCGGGTATTTCCTCTACCTTCCCAACTATCTCCAAACCCAGTCAGATTGTGGAGAAAGATGCACTGCATTCCGATGATAACTTCTTCGTCGTCGATGAGATCTTGGTCTCTTCCAAAAAGAAAGATGATAAAAGCAAAGCCATTAGGCTAGGAGAAGAAGCGGAAGCCTCCTTTGACCTCTCCCCTTATCTAGAGGAAGGCCTATTCAGCGATGAGAATCTAAAGAAATATAAGGTTAAGGATTATCTTCTTCCAGGCGTAAGCCTAGAAGATACTCCGATCAAGACGGGAAAGATCGTTATCAAGGCTAACGTCACCGCGGTTATGAAGCACCCAGAGAACATCACTCGCGCCTCTTATACCCCGTCTTTGTTCTTGCTTTCCTCTAACTTATTTAGAGATGGCTTAGACGCCTACCTAAAATCCTTCTTTCAGGAGGATGGCTTAGATCTATTCTATGCCGCCTTACAGGTATCTCCGCTAGGCTGGAACCACGCGAAAGCAGAAAGATTCCCAGTCCCTAACCAGTTCTTAACTAAGTTATATGACTCTTCCAAGACATCTTCCGTTGTAGAGAGGATTGACGAATATTTTGACAAAAAGAGCGAAGATAGTTCTAACCTGATTTCCAATGTGGAGAAATCCAAGATGTCCTTTGCCGTCACCATGAGTAATGACGTATTGCAGGCTCAGCAGCTTTGCTATGTGTTCCCGTTTGTATTCTTCGCGGTTGCCATTCTTGTCATTTTAACAACGATGTCACAGCTTATTCTCAAAGAGAGGATCCAGATCGGAACCCTTAAGGCGATGGGTTTCTCTAGACGCGAGATCCAGGGCTATTACGTAGCCCTAACCATGGGGGTGGCTTTCATTGGGACTCTTATCGGAGAGGTCCTAGGACCCCTCATCATCCCCTCCATTATGGACGCGAAGTACACTCTTTTGTATAACCTGCCAAAAGCAGGCTTTGCTTTCCCGGGGTATGCTGGGTTGATTACCGCGGTTTTCTTTCTGGGTGTAGCAGGGCTAGTAAGCTTCCTAGTCTGCCGCAAAGAGACTTCCTTAAAGCCTGCAGAATCCATGCGTTCTGCCATGGTTAACCTCAAGCTAAAACCTCGCAAAACTAAAACATCTAATAAAAACTGCTACGTTTTAAGCATGAAAATGGCCTTCCGCAACATTTTTGTGAATCCGGTGAAATCCCTGATGGTCATCTTCGGCGTTATGGGCTGCACCGCCTTGCTTTGCTGCGGCTATGGAATCGAGGATACGATGAACAAGGGCATCAATACCGATCCTTATATTTCTTCTCCCGCCTCCTTGACGCTCACCCTCTCTGCCGAGATCAAGCAAAGCAAGCTTCAAGGCGACTTGCAGACGACTTTCCCTAATGGCGAGATCGATGCCTATCAGGGCTTTTCTCGATCTAGCAGCGACATATCTTTTGGAACCAATACCTATACCTCCTACTACGAGGTCATCGGTACCTATAATCACTTAAATTCCAACAAGGAAGAAGTTGTCAATTTTACCTATCCATTCCCTCACGATAAGCTTCTATTGACCAAGAAGGTCGCCACTAGGATTTCCGCTAAAGTCGGCGATGAAATCTCCTTTACGATCGGTAGTCGAATCGTGAAAGGCGAAGTGGCTATCATTGACGATATCTTCTATAGCAATGGCGTCTTCATTTACTCTGACTCCCCGCTTCTAGGGAATAACCCTATAACCTCTTTCTCTTCCTATTGGGTTAACGCCAAAGAAGGAACTGACTTGCAGGCTATCAAGAAAGGCGTTTTAGACAGCGAATCCCTCTCTTATGTCGGCTCTGCGGATACGGGTGCTGATTGGAAGGCCAGGATGAAAGACCTCATGTCCTCCATTGAGGTCATGACCAATGCGGTCAAGGTTTTCGCCATCCTTTTGGCGCTGGTCGTTTTGTATAACCTAGGCCTATTGAACTTCAAGGAACGCATCCGTGACATCGCGACCATGAAGGTATTGGGATTTAACCGTTTTGAGATCGCCTCGAGCTTGCTTTGGGAGACGATGACCTTAACCGCGGTTGGAGTCGCCTTCGGCTTAGCTTTGGGATTCCCTTTTATGTTCTTGGTTATGTATATCAACCAGGTTGAGCTCGTCTCCTATCTATATAACGTGGCATTCCTTAGCTACCTTTATTCCTTCTTGCTAACCTTCGTCGTCGCCTTCTTGGTGAACCTCTATCTCTCGCTAAAAAGCAATAAGGTAAAAATGGTCGAATCCCTCAAGTCTGTGGAATAAAAGGACAATGATGCGCGCATTCGTTTTACCTATTGCCCCAATTGCGGAAAGAGATGGATTGAGAAAGAAATAAAGAAATCCTAGACGAGAGGCTAGTCCCTTATTGCAAGGGGCGCCATCGTCCCTTCTTTGAAGTCTGCCTCACCGCGATCATTCTTGGGGGTCTATAAAGCAAACTCGACTACCGTTTCCAAGTAAATTTGGCGAAACGGTAGTCATTTTTCTTTGCCTTCTTGCGCTTATAACCCCAGAAAAACCTCTTCCTGTTATAATGTCCGCGCTTTAAAAGAAGAAAGGATATTCCTATGAATACCGAAAACAAAATCATCGAACTGCTAAACGCTTCCCATTCTCCTTTCCACGCTATTAAGACGATGGAGAAAGAACTGATTGAGAATGGCTATTCTAGACTAGACGAGAAGGGTGATTTCTTAATGAAGGAAGGTGGCAAATACTATGTCGTCAGAAACATGTCTTCCCTCATCGCTTTCCGCCTTCCGAAGAAGGTGGAAAACCTCTCCTTCAACATCTCCGCCTCCCATAGCGATTCCCCTTCCTTCAAGGTTAAGCCCAATCCCATCTATAGAAGCAACGGCATCACCATGCTCAATGTTGAGCCCTATGGCGGCATGATCATGTCCTCTTGGATGGACCGCCCGCTTTCCTTTGCCGGTCGCGTCACTGTGCTCGATAAAGAAGGCAAGCTCTCCAACCGCCTTCTTGATATCGATGAAGACCTCCTAGTGATGGTAAACGTCTGCATCCACTTTAACCGTGAGGTCAATCGCGGCTATGCCTGGAACCCCGCCGCCGACACCGTCCCGATGATGGGACAGCTAAGTGAAGACTTCGACTTCAAGAAGTTCCTCTTTGAAAGACTAGGGCTAGAAGAAGGCGAAGAAGTCGCCGGCTTCGACTTGTTCCTCTATAACAGAGAGTCTCCGAAGCTGCTTGGCCTCAACAAGGAATTCCTCGCCGCCCAAAGAATTGATAACCTCACCTCTGCCTATACTTGCCTCCTTGGCCTAGAGGAAGCGGAAGAAAACGGCAACGTCGACGTCTTGGCCGTCTTCGATAACGAAGAGGTGGGCTCCCTCACCAAGCAAGGCGCTAACTCCACCTTCCTTAAGGATATCCTTACCCGCATCGCCTCTTTCTATAACTCCGATTATGAGAAAGCCATTGCCAATAGCTTCCTTTTCTCCGTGGATAACGCTCATGCCAATCATCCGAACCACCCCGAATACTCCGATAGAACCACCCATTGCTTCCTCAATGGCGGCGTCGTCATCAAGTACAACGCCAACCAGAAGTACACCAGCGATGGCTATAGCGCCTCTATTCTCAAAGCCTTCGCCAAGAAGGCTGGCATCAAAACCCAGGAGTTCACCAATAGAAGCGACCTTCCCGGCGGATCCACCCTTGGCAACATCTCCAATTCCGAAGTCTCCCTCAATGCCGTCGATATCGGCATGCCGCAATTAGCCATGCACTCTTGCTACGAAGTCATGGGCAAAGATGATTTGCTTGCCATGAAGAATCTGCTTAAGGCCTTCTATGGCTCCACCCTCTCCTTCAATGAGGAAGGCGCCGTCATCCAATAAATGCTTCCACAGGAGAATCGTTTCTTAGGCGGGCTCTCCTTTTCTTAACGATATGAATAACTACGAACCCAATACCTATTCGATGAACCTTAATCCCGAGCCTTTCAAAGCGATCAAATATGGCAAGAAGGACATCGAGATGAGGCTTAACGATCCTAGGCGTAAGATAATCCGTCCTGGCGACATCATTGAATTCGTAGAGACGAAGACCGGCGAATTGCTTTATTGCCGCGTTGTTGCCCTATATCCTTTCCCCTCTTTCGATGAGCTTTATGAGGCATTCGAAAAAGAAAGGCTTGGCTACGAGGTAAATGAAGAAGCCAAGCCTGAGGATATGATGCGTTATTATAGCGAGCAAGACATCGATAAATGGGGTGCCTTAGCCATTGAAATCGAAAGGATATAAGCACCTGAATCTTGTAACCTACATTTGCAATTATGTTGTAGGTTACATCAAGAGCTTATTGTCTAATTGGAGATAGCCGTTCTCCAAGAACTGCCACAAAAAGTCTTCATCGACCTCAACGGGGCTTCGACTGATTATCTCGTCGAAGTCCTTTTTGCTTAACTGGGGCAAAGCAATGGAGACGTATATGCGTTTTGCTTCGTCGCTACTAGAAAGGAATTTTAGAAAAAGAGAGATCATTCCATCTTTTTTCCTATATGGGTCTTTTGGCATGCCACGGCTAAATAGCGCAAGGTTATTGTCGTAGTTTGGGGCAAGTGAAATGATTTTGCCGTTTCGCCTATTGCGGAGGAATCCCATATTTTCGCTGTGCCTATCTACGTTATAGATAAGACAATCAAACCACATGAGAAGGAGATATTGCTTTGCTAACTCCGCGGAAAGACGATAGACGGCAGGGAAAACCGCCTCATAATCATCATCTTCCCCCGTGAGGGAGCTCATCGGCTCAAGATTGGCATCCGCCGCAAAGTTATCGGTGAGGATGCAATCCCCTTCAATCCGGTACTCTGCGGTAGGGATGCCCAGCTTTTTGGCAAGCTCGCTGCAGAACCATTCGGAGAATAGTTCCATAGGGCTTCCAGATTTGACCATCGTCCATCTGCCTTCGATGATTCTCCAACATTTCTCGAAGCTTCCCCTTTGCGTTAGCTCAGGGGTCGATAGAGGCTTCTTCGGCGCGAGAAGGCTATCTCCTCTTAAGGCAACATAGGCATAGGCGTCATTATTGAAACGGATGTCAGCGTATTTCAGTTTTGATTTGGCTGCTTTGAACCAGTAGTCATCCGTGATGGTCGCCGCGTGAGAGGCGAGGGCGGAAGATAGGTCGCTATGGTCTTTCAGACGGAGCGCGCGCTTCAAAAGCCGGGAATTGGTTCTATGGGAATCGATGGCCCTGTTTTCCAGCCATCCGCGAAGGTCATGCACCCTGCAAAGCAGCATTGGGGCTTTCTTCTCATCGATATATGTCATGACGCCATTAACGAAAGTGGCGACTGCCTCATCCCCTTCCATGACCGATCCGGTCAATGACTGGGCGGTAAGGGAAGGCACGAGGAAAGAAGGTGCGGATCTATAGATAGAGGCAATCTTCTCCTCAATCTCTTTCCTCTTCGCGAGCTTTTCTCTTAATTCCTCAACTTGTCGGGATGGGATGTATTCGCTCTTTATCTTGCTCCCTTGCCGAGATTGCAGGTAAAAACGCTCTTTCCCATTGATTACCTTTTTGGAGATATAGCCTTTGGGAAGCGAAGAAAGGAGTTGTTCTAAATCAAGGATGCTTTCCATGGAATGATAATACTGATTTGTAACCTACATTTGCAATTATGTTGTAGGTTACATTTATCACTTCTTTAAGAAAAAGGATAAAAAGGGCATAATGGCCTACTGGAAATAATAGGAGTCAATTTATGGCAAGAATCATTTTGGTCGGAGGCGGTTCCTCCTCTGGCAAAAGCTATGTCACGAGCCAGGTCGTGAAGGAGGTTGGCCCGGAGAACGTCACCCGCATCACCCTCGATGACTACTATAAGGATCAGTCCCAGATGAGCGAGGAAGAACGCCGCAAAGTCAACTACGACCACCCCAAAGCCTTTGATTGGCCACTTATGAGACAGCAAATCAAGGACTTGAAGATGGATAAGCCCATCGATAAGCCGATCTATGATTTCGTCGCAAGAAACCGCTCCAAAGAAGTGGAGCACATCGTTCCCTCCAAAGTCGTTGTCGTCGAAGGCATCATGGCCCTCGTCGATGACCAGGTGAGGAGGCTAGGGGACATCAAGGTCTTCATCAACGCCTCCCCGGAAAGAAGATTCCTCCGCCGCATCATCCGCGACTCCAAGGAAAGAGGCAGGGCCTTTGACAATATCGTTAACCAGTATTTCTCCTCCGTTCAGCCGATGTATGGCGAGATCGTCGAGCCTTCCCTGCAGTATGCTGACCTCATCGTCAACAACGACGGCGTCAAAAACCTCGCCGTCGATGTCTTGGCTTCCGTTTTCCGCAAGGAAATCGAGATTGCCAATACCCCGAACTATAAGGGCAGGGTCATGAACGAAGAGTTCTCCGAAGAAGTCCTAAGCGACGTCTTCAAAGGATAAGCTTCCGTATATACGAAAGGGCCGTAGGAATCGGTGTTGTTCGATTTCTGGCATTCGTCGAAAGATAAGCCAACAGGGGCTTTATGGCAAGTCCCTGTTTTTATCGCAAAAGGAAGAAGCGATGATCTATAAGGATGGAAAAGGCCTTGCCAATTTTGCCTGTGGCTTCCATGCGACCTTGAAAACAAAAGAAGCATTTCTCTTGTAAGTTAATATTTATTAACTATATTGGTTTTGCAATTACTAAGGAGATTATCCATGAACGTCTTTGATATAACCGTTAAGAACAACAAAGGAGAAGAAGTAGCCCTTTCTTCCTACAGGGGCAAGGTCCTTCTCATCGTCAACACCGCCACCGGTTGCGGCTTCACCCCGCAATATGAGGGGCTAGAAGCCCTATATAAGAAGTACAAGGATCAGGGGCTAGAGATCCTCGACTTCCCCTGCAACCAGTTCTTCGGCCAAGCGCCAGGCAGCGATGAAGAGATCCACCAGTTCTGCACCCTCAAGTACAACACCACCTTCCCGCGCTTCCAGAAAATCGACGTCAAAGGCAAAGACGCCTCTCCGTTATTTGTCTATCTTTCCACTGCCAAAAACGGCAAGGAGAAGGGCAAGAAGCCAAGCTGGAACTTCAATAAGTACCTTATCTCCAAAAGCGGCGACTTCGTGAAGCACTTCGGTTCCATGACTAAGCCGGAAGAGCTTTCCGCCGATATCGAAGCAGAACTCGCTAAATAAGCCATTTCTTAGCGTTGACCGCGACTAATCTCGCGGTTTTTGTTTTGACTAGGAAATTGTATTTAACCTCCCCCATAAGAAAACCGGCCTCCCTGGGCCGGCTTGGGACTGCTCTTACTCCGGTTTGTA
>CADCPN010000044.1 GCA_902803375.1 uncultured Erysipelotrichaceae bacterium
CGCCGAAAAGCGACATTTCGTCCAACCTGTTCTGAGAAAGCGCGATGGCAGGCCGATTCCGTATCCTTTATTTGCTGGTATATCTAGAATATTTCCGAAAAAGGCCGGATTTACAAGCCAGACGGTCATAAACTAAAAGGAATAAGCAGGAACAAAATCGCTATCCTTCTGGCTGTAGACATTCTGGGAATCAATATGCCAGAGTCATTGGAAAAGGCAAGCTCACTTCCAAGCAGATTGACGATGCTGTCGGAAATCATTTTGCAGAAGGATCGCTGATGATACATGATGGCTTTCATGGACATCAGCAGATGTTAGATAGAATTCATCCGAAAGGGGTGGTTACCTGTAAGACAAAGGAGCAATCCAGCATTGGGAAAATGCAGCCGATCAATCAGTTCTGTGCCTCGACAAGGCGAATCCTGTATCTGCATGTCGGCGAACGTCCTGACCATCTCCAGGAATATGTCTGCTACGCTTGCCTGAAACACAAAATAAAATCCATACCAGTGAAGGAGAGAAGAAAAGAAGTGATAAGACTTTGTGCAGCTACAAAGAAAACGTTGAAACGGAATAGAAGAAAATGATTTGAAGAAAGTCAGCACACTTTTGGCTGTATAATCTATTACATATCAATCTGATTTTGCCTTTAACAAGTCTGCTGCTCTTCAGCGGGCTTTTCTTCTGCGTCTACTTTCGGAAGGGAACGCAAAAAGGCGATGACGAAGGGAATGCTGACGAGGAAGCTAAGCAAATCGGCGATCGGCTGGGCGATCTCAACGCCGAGCAGCCCAAGGCTTAGCGGCAATAGCAATACAAGCGGAATCAGGAATAAGCCGGAGCGCGACATCGATAAGAAGGTGCTGCGCAGCGCTTTTCCCGTGGATTGGAACAGCATCTGCGCGCAGAAGACGAACGGCTGCAAGATGGCGGCATAGCACTGGAAGCGCAAGGCCGTGACACCGATTTCCAACACCGTTTCATCGGCGGAGAAGAGGCCAAGAATCGGCTTAGCCCAAATCAAGACGAGCAGGTCAACGATAAGAAGCAACGCCGTGCCTACGATATAGGAGAGGTGGAATGCCTTTTTGACGCGGGAATATTTCCTTGCGCCGTAATTGAAGGCGGATACCGGCTGGAATGCCTGGCCTAAGCCAACGGCGATTGCGAAGATGAAGAAGGTCACCTTGCTGACGATTGCCATGCCGGCAATGGCGGGATCGCCGCCATAAATGCCCGCGGTGTTATTGAGGACGGTTTGGGAGACGGCGTTAAGGGATTGCCTCGCAAACGAAGGCATGCCTACCGCGAATATCCTTCCGATCTCATGATAATCCCTGCTGAAGTGCTGGATGCCGAAGCTGCTCGTGGTCTTGCCGATATAGAACATGCCTAGCAGCAATGCGAAGCTGATTGCCTGGGAGATGGCGGTGGACAAGCCAGCGCCATATACGCCCATTCCGCATCCGAAGATGAAGATGGCGTCGCCGCCGATATTGAGGATTCCGCCTGCGGTTAGGCCAACCATGGCCAGCGAGGCAAGGCCTTCATAACGGAGGATGTTATTCAAAACGCAGGAGGCGGATAGCAATGGACCGGAGATATAAATCCACAATGCGTATTGTCTGGCAAAAGGAAGGATGGTCTCTGTTGCGCCGAAGAAGCGGAGCAATGGGTCCATGAAGATTAGGCCAAACGCGCTGACGATGATGGCCAAGCCCAAAGAAAGGAAAAGGCTCGTGGAGGCGTAACGCTTGGCGGCGGCGGTATCATGCTCCCCTAATTTCTGAGAGATGTTGGCGCCAGCGCCGTGACCGCACATAAAGCCGATGGCCTGGTAAACCGCCATGATGGCGAAGACGATGCCGACGGCACCGCTGGCGGCGGTACGCTCCGCATGGGTGGCGCCGACTTGGCCGACGAAGGCGGTATCGGCGGTGCTATAGATGTTGCTGACCATCATGGAGATGATCGTTGGAACGGCAAGGCGAGCAATCAAAGAGCCGACCGGCGTCTTGGTCATCTTGTCATATTGCTTCCTCGTCGTATCTTCTTTTTTCGAGCTGCCCATATTTTTCATAGAGGACAAATATACAACTTTCTCCCGTGAAGTTAAGGAAAAAGACCTAAACCTTTTCTATAAAGAAAAAGAAAAAGAATGGAATGGAATATCTCGCCCAACCGTTTTTAGCTAAGCGAATAAGTGACGTCTTCGCAGTTGGAGATAACGATCCCCTTATCCTCGCCATTAGGCAACAAGACTAGGCCATCAAAATGGATGTTTGAGAAGTTTGATGGCTTATCGGCGAACCCTTCTACGAGGATATAGGGAGAGGTGTGAATGCCGCCGCCTTCTAAGTTATGCTGATCGAGGTATCTTCCCTCAATGGTGAGGCCTTCGCCTTTGATATTGGTGATAGTTGGATAGATTCCAGAGGATTCGCCGTCATCATTATAAGAAACGTTGTGGATCGAGAGGCGGGAGAGAAGGCTATCGCGGATGCTGACGTTACGGATATAGCCTCCGCGTTTGGGCGTAGTCTTTAGCTCAAAGCCAACCCAACTAAGGGAGAGGTCGGCGTCCCAAACGCGGACATCGCTGACGCCGCCGCTCATCTCGCTGCCGATGCAGATGCCATGGCCGCGCTTCGCCTTTACGTCAAAGACCTTGATGTTGCGGGAGGGGATATTGATCTTATTTCCTTCTGGATTTTTGCCAGACTTGATTGCGACGCAGTCATCGCCCGTGTCGAAAGTTGAGGCAAAGAGAACGCAATCGGAGGAGGAGTCCGGATCCCAACCATCGCCATTCCAGACGCCATAAGAGATGATGCTCACGTTGTCGGTCCAGATGTTCTTGCTATAGACCATATGGACGTTCCAAGAGGCGCTATCCTTTAAGGTTACGCCGCTGATCCATACGTTTTCGGCAGAGGAGATATTGAGCAGCCTAGGCCTAACTCGACCTTGAATAGTGATACCCGTTTCGAACTCTTTTATCGAATCGCCTAGCGAATCTAGATATCCTTTTAGCTTAATCGTCTCATCATCGATGATGGCTTTCGCTAGCTTATGGCCGCCGGAGCAAATGGTGCCTTTGCCGCGGATTATGAGGTTCCTTGCGTTGATGCTGTTATGGTCGAGGGCGCCGAAATTAAGCAGCGAGCTATAGCACTCCATCTCCTTTCCCTCAAATCGGCTTTTGATGCGAGGGAGGTAATCGGAGAAGTCGGCTGTGCCGTGAAGGATAGCCCCTTCTTGCAGATAGAGCTCCATATCGCTATGGAGGGTGAGGCAACCGGTGAGGAAATCTCCAGCAGGGACAACGACTTTCGAATGGGAATCGCAGGCATCGATTGCGGCCTGGATCGCTTTGGTGTTAAGCGTCTTGCCATCGCCGAGCGCGTTAAAAGGAGGCAAAGAGATATCGATGATATTCTTCTTCGCCAAAGTCTTTACGCGGATAGATTCACCTAATGGAGAAATGGAGATTAGGTATTCGGTATCAGGAAGCAGGCCTTCGAAGAGGAAATCGGTTTGCTTTCGTTCGCCCTTTTTCTCGCCGTTAAGGCAGTAAGAATAGGACTTTGCCCTATTCGCGGGGAGATCAAAATAAACGGCGATGCTGTCTTCGCTTGCCCGATAATAGATCATTTGCCAATCCTCTTTTTGGCTTCTTCCACAACGTCGAGGTAGCTGTGCTCAGCCACTTTGAAGACGACGCCGGCCGCGGAGAGGTGTCCGCCGCCGCCATAGACGCGGCAAAGGGAAGCGACATCGAAATCGTTCTTGGCTCTAGCGGAGCAACGAATGGTTAATCCGTCTTTGGATTCGGTGAATAATAACTGCACGGGGTAGCTATCTTTCTGGTAAAGGGAATCGCTTAAAGCGCCAGCCTCCTCAAAGCTGACGCCGCTAGAAAGGTAGTCTTCCTTCTTCATGAAGGCATAGGTGATGCCGTTATCGTTAATGATATTGGCGATGATTTTCTTACGGTAATTCGCGACTTCGGGGCTATCGGATTTCACGATGAGGTCAAGCTCTTCGATATCGAGGCCTTCCGCTCTAAATTCCTCAATGAGGGAAAGCATCGCCGCCGGGGCGTTAGAGGCGCTATATTGCTTGCAATCGTCCTTGAAGCCTAGGTAGAGGCATCTTGCGGCTTCTTTAGATACCTTCCATCCGACTTGCTTGGCGAAGCGGAAGATGAGGTCAGAGCAGGAGCAAGCATCCTCCTCAACGAGAGCGAGGTAGGGGAACGGCGGGACGCCAGGAAGATGGTGATCAAAACGGATGGTCTCTTTGCTGGAGCCTTCTCTAGGATCGCCTGCGCGGTCAGGGGAATTGTGGTCGACGATGATGCCAAGGCTAGATTCGATGGTCTTATCGTCAACGATGTCGAGCTTGCCCATGTATAGCTCGTATTTGCCCATCTTCTCCCCGATGGCAAACACCTTCTTCTGGGGGTAGTTATCCTGAATCAGCCTCTTAAGTCCGTGGGCCGAGCCATAGCAGTCTCCGTCAGGGAAATGATGGGTGAAGATGACGATGCTCTCGTATTCTTCAATCTTGGAAAGTAGCTGTTTGTAGATGGGGTTCATGATAATTCGCCTCTATTGTCGGCTAATTATAAAGGAAATTAGCCCCTCCCTTCTATACGTCTATGACGTACATGGGATATTATTCTCTAGACATGAACAACAATTTACTATTTTTTAGCATCGCCCGCGGCGAAGAAAGAGATCGTGACGTCTTTGGCTTCTTTCTCTATGACAAGGACTTCAATCTAATCAGCCAGGGCAAATACACCGATCCCGCGAAGATCGCCCCGCTTCTTCTTGAGAATACCCCCATCACCTATGATGTCTCCTATCAGTCTGAGGCCCTAAGCGAAGTTTTGGGCGAAGGCGTTGACCTAACCGTCATCGATCTCTTCCTGGCCTATCGCTTGATGAGGCATCTTCATTTCTACGTCGACATCATCGATTGCCTTAGCCACCTTGGCAGATTTGATGACGCCCATACTATCAATTTCGACGTCGAGGATAGCGATCCTAAGGATATTGCTAGACTCACCCGCATCGCCTTTGAGGAGATCGGCAGAGAGTATAACGGCTCCACCTCCGGCATCCTTGCCTGCCCCTATGGCAGAATCAGCCTCTCCCAGTCCCTTCGCATCAACCACGTTCTCGACCTATATCGCGACTACCAGTATAGCGCCTTCACCCGCACTCTCCGCGGCAATTTCAAAAAGTTCCTCGTTTTGGATCTTGAATGCTCCAATACGGATTACGAAGAAGGCAAGATCTGCGAATTCTCCTATTCCCTGTTCGACCCCGAATGGAAATTGCTGCAGAAGGAAGAAATCCTCATCAATCCAGGAGAAGGCGACGAATTCGACTTCAAGCTCCTTGGCCGTCCTGGCTCTCGCGACCTCCACCTTAAATACGAGGCGAATGACTACGAAGCCTACCGCAAAGCCAAGACCTTCCCGGAAGTCGCCGATAAGATCACTGCCTTGCTAGATGACCCCACCACTTTGGTGTTCGGCTACGAAGTTAGCAGCGACCTTCGCTTCCTTACCTATACATATAAGAGATACGGACTAGATTACCCTGACATCAACGCCATCGACGTTAAGAGAGTCTATGAAGGACTCCTCGGCTATCAGATGCATGGCCTTGGCGATCTCGTCAGCAGATATGTTCCGGAAGAGGAGGCCAAGAACCTCCAATTCCATAGCTCCATCGACGATGCCTATGCAACCGGCTTGGTCATGAAGTGCTTCTTGCTCCTTAAGGGAGAAAGCACTAAGGACCTTCTCAACCAGTGTTATGAAGACGTTCTCTGCAACGGGCCTTATAGCTACATGGAAATCCCGGAAATCGCCGATCCGGAAATCTTTGCTAAGCTAGACCA
This sequence comes from uncultured Erysipelotrichaceae bacterium, assembly GCA_902803375.1. GTDB lineage: Bacteria > Bacillota_I > Bacilli_A > RFN20 > CAG-826 > Alloenteromonas. The sequence continues at coordinate 5,920 of CADCPN010000044.1, forward strand.
GGATGGTCTTCTACTTAAATAAGGAGAAAGCATATGGAAGAAAGCAAATTCGGCCCAAAGGAATTCGGCAGACTGTTCGGAAGCCTTGTCGCCTGCATTCTCGATGAGGCGGAAAATCAGGACTTGGAGATTGGCGAGGACAAAGCCATCTTGCTTGCCGCCAAGGTTCTCCTTAATGAAGAAGGCGCTCCCTTGGGAATGGATACCATCAAGGCCATCGTCGAGAAAGGCGAAGCGATCCTCGATGGCAAGACCCTAAGCTTCGAGATGAAACAAAAGAACGCGACCAACGTCGCCTATACCCTTGCCTACTTCGACGATCCCTCTTTCTTCGAGGGCGTTGACGAAGAAGCCTATTCCGAAATGGAGAGCGCCGTTAAAGACGGCGTCACCAATCTCGACCAAGCTCATAATGACTTAGCCCTTAGCCTCATCTGTCAGGGTGACGTTGAAGACGAGCATGATCTGAAGCCTCTTCTTGCTGAGATGGCTTAAATAAAGGAAAAAACTCCTAGGTGCACGTAAGGGATGAAGAGACCCCTTCCTACCAAGGCTGGTATAATGTGGCTGCTGTCCTGAAAGGAGGCA
>CADCPN010000045.1 GCA_902803375.1 uncultured Erysipelotrichaceae bacterium
AGAAAAGCGAACGGCGAGGAGTCAGCAGAGGCCATAGTACCCTAAAGGGGAAGGGCCGAACCAACCAACCGCCACAGTACGAATGGCAGTCGGAAGCCACGTCCCGATGGAAAGCGTAGGGAGAATGGAGCCCGAACGAAAAGGAGGAAAAGGCAAACGCTGAGAGGCGTTATGTTGATTGGAACCGTCGTATGCGGAAAACCGCACGTACGGTGGTGTGAGAGGGCGGGCGAGATTAAAACCTCGCCGCTCTACTCGATTATATCTTTCCATAAATATGAATAATTTTTCATATTCACGCTTGTAATATGAATAAATGTTCATATAATAACCTTGGAATATGAATAAACGTTCATATTTGGAGGTAGCCTATGAACCCAATTCCCGCCGATGAAATCATCGATAAGATGGAAGACCTGCTTAATGTCGCCAGTGATTCCACCCGCTTAAAGATCCTCTATGCGGTCAGAGAGAAGGAGAAGTCCGTCTCGGAAATCGTCAAAGAGGTCGGCGCTTCGCAGTCTCTTGTCTCGCATCAGCTGCAGATCCTGAGAAAAGCCGATTTGGTCAACTACCGCAAAGAGGGGACCTCGGTCATCTATTCCCTTGCCGACGAGCACGTCAACATGCTCCTCGACGTCGTCTATAGCCACGTCACCGAAGCTATCTAAAGGACTTTTACCATGGAAGAAAAACGCTCCAAGAAAGACATCATCATTTTGGTGGTGCGCATCCTCCTGGCCTTAGGCTTAGCCTTGCTGGGAAAGCTTTACCTCAACGAATCAAACTTCGAGTGGTATGTGAATCTCATCGTCATGGGCGCGGCGTATTTGATCATTGCCTATGACATCATCGCCGAAGCAATTGAGCACATCTTCAAAGACCACGAGTTCTTTGACGAGAACGCCCTCATGGTTTTTGCTTCTGTCGGCGCTTTCGCGCTTAGGGCCTACGGACCTGACCATAACGAGTACCTCGAAGGCGTTTTGGTCATCTTGCTATATCAAGTCGGCGAGGTCTTTGAGGATTTGGCCGCCGATAAATCCAGGGAGGCCATCACCTCGGCTTTGGATTTACGCAAGGAAAAGGCCAAAGTCATCGATGGCGATTCCGTAATCGAAAAGACCCCGGAAGAGCTATCTATCGGCGACATCGTCATGATTGGCTCCGGCATGAAGGTCCTTTGCGATGGCGAAGTTCTCGAAGGCAGTGGCGAAACCGATGAATCCTCCTTGACCGGCGAGTTTGATCCCGTCGGTAAAAGTGTAGGCGACATCGTGTTTTCTGGCACAATATTGAAATCGGGGTCTTTGAAGATTCGCGTGAAGAAGGAATACAAAGATTCCACCGTCGCTAAGATGCTCGACCTTGTGGAGAATTCCGCGGAAAAGAAGAGCAAAAGCACGCGCTTCATCACCCGCTTCGCCAAAATCTATACCCCCATCGTCGTCGCTACCGCCGTCTTGGTCGCGGTGCTTCCGCCGCTATTCCTTGGCGTCTCTAATCCGGGCACTTGGGCGGCTTGGCTATATACTGCGCTAAGCTTCCTCGTCGTCTCTTGCCCTTGCGCGATCGTCATCTCGGTTCCACTTGCCTATTTCTCCGGACTTGGCCTTGCCTCGAAACAAGGCATCCTCGTCAAAGGCGCCGGTTACTTTGACGAGGCGAACGCCTTGCGTTACGTCGCTTTCGATAAGACCGGCACCTTGACCAAAGGGCAGTTCCACGTGGAGAAGGTATCCCCAAAGGGGATGGGGGAAGAGCTCTTCCTCGAATACCTCGCCGCCGCTGAGTCGAACTCCAGCCACCCCATCGCTAAGGCGATCGTTGCCGCCTCTGCTAAAGAAGATCTCATCAAAGAGGTCTCCTCTTACGAAGAGGTCGCGGGCTATGGCGTCAAAGCCTCCTACAAGGGCCACGCTTTGCTGGCAGGCAAGATTGGCTTACTGCGGAATAACGGCATCGAAGCGGAAGAAGTAGATGGCGCCGCCACCTACCTTTCCGTCGATGGCGCCTACGCCGGCTACGTCTTGATGATGGATACCCTAAAGGATAACTCCGCCAAGGTGGTCGCTGACCTCCACGCTTTAGGCAAAGAAGCCATCATGCTCTCCGGCGATAAGAACGCCAACGTCGAAGCCATCGCCAAACAGATCAAGCTCGACGAATGGCATGGCGAGCTCTTGCCCGCTGAAAAGACGGAGCTGGTCCAATCCATCATTGACCGCAAAGCGGGCGCCCTCGCATACGTAGGCGATGGCATCAACGACGCACCCTCCATCGTTCTCTCCGATATCGGCGTGGCCATGGGCGGGCTTGGCAGCGATGTCGCCGTCGCCAATGCTGACGTCGTCATCATGAACGACGACCCCTACAAAGTAGTCACCTTCCTTAAGATTGCCAAGGTCACGAGGAATAGGGCAATCTTCAACATCGCCTTCTCCCTCGCCGTAAAAGCGGGAATCATGATCGCCGCCGTCATCGCTGCAGCTATGGGAACCTGGGAATTGCCCCTTTGGGTATCGATCCTTGGGGACACCGGCGTCGCTTTATTGGCGGTCTTGAGCTCCTTGCTGCTCCAATTTAAAAAAATTAAATAACCAAAAGATACGACCGGGCCTAGAAAACCTGGTCTTTTCTTATAACGGATAGATTCATTTTTAAAAAAATCTCTTGCGCTTGTGTAGGCACACGCGTAATATATGCCCGCTTGCGTTTGCAGGCATTATGCGTGGGAGAGCCCTGTGGTGAGGGCCCATTCAAAACCACTGCATGATTCAAAGTTCACATAAGGAGAACCATCATGAAAAAGAAAATCACCAAAGTCGTCAAGATGGAGTTGCCGGGCGGCAACGCTCATCCGGGACCGAAGCTAGCTTCCGCTGGCGTCAACATGGCCAAGTTCTGCACCGACTTCAACGCGAAGACCGCTGACAGAAAAGGCACCACCGTTCCTGTTATCATCACCGCCTACGAAGACAAGTCCTACGACTTCGTCATCAAGACCACCCCGGCCGCTGAGCTAATCCTCAAGGCTGCCGGCCTATCCAAAGCTGCCAGCAATGCTAAGCAGATCGTTGGCACCATCACCGACGCTCAGCTCACTGAGATCGCTTCCTACAAGTTGCCGGATCTCAACTGCGACGACGTCGAGGCCGCCAAGAAGGTCATCGCCGGTACCTGCAAGCAGATGGGTATCGCTGTTAAGTAATTGGCAAAGGAGAACGTATCATGAAGAAACTATCCAAGAAATACGCTGCTGCCGTTGCTAAAATCGACAGCAAGAAGCTATACACCGTTGAGGAAGCTATCGCTCTTCTCAAGGCTACCAGCACCACCAAGTTTGACGCTTCCGTCGATGTTAGCTTCAAACTCAACGTCAATCCGACCCTCGCGGATCAGCTAATCCGCGGCACCATCTCCCTTCCGCATGGCAACGGCAAGACCAAGAAGGTCCTAGTCGTCACCAACACCAAGCTCGAAGAAGCCAAGGCCTCTGGCGCTGACTTCGTCGGCGGCAAAGAGATGCTCGAGAAGATCCAGCGTGAAAACTGGTTCGGATTCGATGTCATCGTTGCTACTCCGGATATGATGGGCGAACTCGGAAAGATGGGCCGTATCCTCGGTCCGAAAGGCTTGATGCCGAACCCGAAGACCGGCACCGTCACCATGGACGTCGCCACCGCCGTTAAGGAAATCAAGGCTGGTAAGATCGCTTACCGCGTTGACAAAGATGGCAACCTCTCTATGGGCATCGCCAAAGTCAGCTTCTCTGATGCTGATCTTGCCGACAACATCAACAGCGTTCTTGACCACATCGCCAAGCAGCGTCCGTCCACCGTCAAGGGCACTTATATGATCACTGTTGCCCTCTCCACCACGATGGGTCCGTCCGTGAAGGTTACCTTCCCGGGCCGCAACTAATTCCCCCACCGGGAATCGAAATTCGGTGAAAGGCTTCGTATACCTAAGATAGCCGGGGGCAAATGCCTTAATAACATCACCCTGCTGAGGAAGCGAAATCGCATCACAACTCACTAGTTATATTGAAGCTTCACATATAGTCGTTTTAGGAAAGGAGGTAGAAACATGAATCAGCAAGTTCTAAATTCCAAAAAAGAAACCGTTGCTCAGATCGTTAAGTCCTTCGAAGGCGTAGGTTCCTTCACGGTCGTCTCCTATCAGGGATTGACCGTTGCCGAGCTTGAAGAACTCCGCAAGGCCCTCAAAAAGGAAGGCGCCTGCTTCGGTGTTTACAAGAACACCCTAGTCAAGCGTGCCCTCAAAGAGGCCAATCAGCCGGAGCTCGACGGATTGCTCAACGGCGCTAACGCCTTCGTGTTCTCCAAAGAACTCGGAGCCGGCCCGAAAGTCTTGACCAAGTTTGCCAAGAAGCATGAGCACCTCGTCGTCAAGGGTGGTATCGCCGAAGGCGCTGCCCTCGATGCGGCTCAGGTCAAAGCAATCGCTGCTTTGCCGGACAAGAACGGCATGCTCAGCATGTTCCTATCGTGCTTGAATGCACCAATTCAAAAGTTCGCCGCGACCGTCAAGGCCCTAGCGGACAAGCAGTCCCCCGAAGCTGGGGCTGCAGCCTGATCAATAATGGAGGATCACAACAATGGCTAAACTCACCAATGAAGAGATCATCGCCTCCCTTAAGGAGATGACCGTCCTCGAGCTCAACGAGCTCGTCAAAGCTGTCGAAGCTGAATTCGGCGTTACCGCCGCTGTCGCTGCTGCCGCTCCGGTTGCCGCTGAAGAAGAAGAAGCTGCCAAGGGACCGGCTGAAGTCACCCTCATTCTCAAGGGACTCGGCACTGGCTCCAAGGTCGCCATCATCAAGGCTGTCCAGTCCATCACTGGTCTCGGCCTCATGGATGCCAAGAAGCTCGTCGACGCTGTTCCGGCCAACATCAAGGAGCACATCTCCCCTGTCGAGGCTGAAGAACACAAGAAAGCCCTCGAAGCCGCTGGCGCCGAGTGCGAAATCAAGTAATTTAGTTTACTAGACTAAATCTTCAACAATTTCAAAACAAACTACCCGCTCAGTGGACGTTCCTGCTGGGCGGGGTTTGTGCGCTTTAAGGGAAGGAGAAAAAACGCATGCCCCAATACTTCGACAACAACGAAAATTTGGCCCATGATGAACACCCATATAACTTCGAGTTGATGGGCGAAAAGTACACTTTCCAAAGCGATTCGGGGGTCTTCTCCAAAGATGGCCTTGACGATGGTAGCAGACTGCTGCTTGAAACCATCGCCAAGACCGATCTTGGGACGAACATCCTAGATCTTGGGGCGGGAGTCGGACCAATCGGACTAATCCTGGCTCACCTCGACCACGATCGCCACGTCACTCTTGTTGACGTGAACGACCGGGCCCTCGACTGTTGCAAAAAGAACGCCGTGACCCTCGGCGTTGCTAACCAAGTCGAGATCATCCATAGCGACGTCTACCTCAACATTCATTCGAAATTCTCCACAATCGTGACCAACCCTCCTATACGTGCGGGTAAAAAGGTTACGTACGCGATGTACGCAGGCGCGCCTGATCATCTTATAGAAGGTGGCAAGCTCATCATCGTCATTCGCAAACAACAGGGCGCCGAGTCCTGCGAGGCCTATCTGAAAACCCTCTTCCCGAAAGTCGAGAAGGTGGCGCAGAAGAAGGGCTACCGCATCCTCGTAGCGACCAAATAAGGAGCACCAAATGCAAGAAGATACTATCACCAAGGAAAACCAAGTTACCGAGGTCAGGGATCCTAACGGAAATCTCTATCCCGCCGGCATTAACGGCCGTATCGATTTCTCCAAGATCTCCGGCCATCTCGATTTGCCCTATCTCTGCGAAATCCAGGTTGATTCGTACAACTGGTTCCTCAAGCAGGGCATCAAGGACGTCCTCAAAGAGGTTTTCCCGATCTCCAACTATTCCAACACCCTCTTCATCGACTACGTTGATAGCCGCCTTGAAGAGCCGAAATACAGCCCTCTTGAATGCAAGAGAGCTGACTTAACTTATTCAAGCAAGCTAAAGGTCACCCTTCGCCTTCGCTTCAAAGCGACCGGCGAAATCAAAGAAGCCGAAGTTTTCATGGGCGAATTGCCGCTCATGACCGATTCCGGCACCTTCATCGTCAATGGCGCCGAGCGCGTCATCGTCTCTCAGATCGTCCGTTCTCCTGGCGCTTATTTCCAGGATAACGTCGAAGCTAGCGGCGCCCACACCTATAACGGCGAAATCATCCCGACCCGTGGTACCTGGCTCCAGTTCGAAACCGATGCCAAAGCCACCATGTTCGTCCGTATCGACCGTCAGCGCAAGATGCCGGCCACCGTCCTCTTCAAGGCTCTAGGCCTTGATAAGGAAGAGCAGCTCATCAAGCTCTTCGGCGATACCGAAACCATGAAGGTCACCCTTCACAAGGATGCCGCCAACGTCGATCAGACCCACGCCCTCGTCGATATCTTCACCAAGTTGAAGCCGGGCGAGCCGATCACCCAGGAAGGTCTTCGCAACTTCCTCGTCCAGAAATTCTTCGACGACAAGCGCTATGACCTCGGTCGCGCTGGACGTTTCAAATACACCCAGAAGCTCGGCATCTATGATCGCCTAGTCGGCGCTGTCCTCGCTGAGAACCTCGTTTCCGTTGATGGCGAAATCGCCTTCACCAAGGGCCACACCCTCACCAAGGAAGAAGTCCAGGAACTCAAGAACCAGGAATTCTTCGAGAAGGGCGCTCACACCGAGAAGCTCAAGGTCGACACCGACATCGACGATAACTCTGTTATCAACACCGTTAAGGTCTATGCCCACAACAAGGTTGGCGAGAGAGTCGTCAACGTCATCGGCACCGATCTCAACTGCACTCTAAGCAGAGTCACCATCTCTGATATGGTTGCCTGCTTCAGCTATTTCACCAACATCATGGAAGGCATCGGCCAGACCGATGATATTGACCACCTCGGCAACCGCCGCGTCCGCTGCGTCGGAGAACTTCTCCAGACCCAGTTCCGCATCGGCCTCACAAAGATGAGCAAGACCGTCCAGCAGAAGATGTCCATCAGCGACCTCGAGAGCGTCACTCTCCAGCAGCTCATCAACATCCGCCCGCTAACCTCCTCTGTCCGTGGCTTCTTCGCGAGCTCCCAGCTCTCCCAGTTCATGGATCAGACTAACCCGCTGGCCGAACTTACCAACAAGCGCCGCATCTCCGCTCTAGGCCCTGGCGGTCTAACCCGTGATCGCGCTTCCATGGAAGTCCGTGACGTTCACTACACCCATTACGGCCGTATCTGCCCGATCGAATCTCCTGAAGGACAGAACATCGGTCTAATCAACAACCTCTCCTGCTACGCCAAGATCAACCAGTACGGCTTCATCGAGACCCCGTATCGCCGCGTCTTCCACTTCGGTGACAAGGCTTACGTCGCAGAGTCCGAGACCCAGTACCTCTCCGCTGATGATGAGCGCGGATTATACATCGCCGAAGCCAACATCGCCCTAGGCGAGCCGGCCAAGCTCGGCGAGCTAGAGCCCGGTTGCGCTGAGTCTGAGAAGGACATACTCGTCAAAGAGATCCTCTCTGGCGCCGAAGGCAGAGACGAAGTCGTCGTCCGTCACGACGAAGACAACATGACCGTCTCCAGGGAAAAGGTCGACTTTGTCGATATCTCTCCGAAGCAGGTCGTCTCCATCGCCGCCGCCTGCATTCCGTTCCTCGCCCACGATGACGCCACCCGCGCACTCATGGGCGCTAACATGCAGCGCCAGGCTCTTCCGCTTCTTCGCCCGTCCATCCCCTACGTTGGTACCGGCATGGAAGCCAAGATTGCCCACGACTCCGGTCTCGCCGTCATTGCCGATGCCGATGGTATCGTCAAGTACGTCGATTCCGCGACCATCGTGATCAAGGAAGGCAAAGAGAACAAAACCTATAACCTCCAGAAATTCGATCGTTCGAATAATGGCACCTGCATCAACCAGACCCCGATCGTCAAGGTTGGCCAGGAAATCAAAGCGGGCCAGATCATCGCTGACGGCCCGGCTATGCGCAATGGCGAGTTGGCCCTCGGCCAGAACATCCTCATCGCTTACATGACCTGGAATGGCTACAACTACGAAGACGCCATCATCATGTCCGAGCGCATGGTTAAGGAAGACACCTTCACCACCATCCACATCGAGAAGTACGAGTGCGAGTGCCGCGAGACCAAGCTTGGCCCCGAGACCATCACCCGTGACGTTCCCAACGTCGGCGACGATGCGAAGAAGTGGCTCGATGACGATGGCATCATCGTCGAAGGCGCCGAAGTCAAGGAAGGCGATATCCTAGTTGGCAAGGTCACCCCGAAGGGCCAGACCGAGCCGACCCCGGAAGAAAAGCTGCTCATGGCCATCTTCGCTGAGAAGACCCGCGAAGGCAAGGATTCTTCCCTCCGCGTCCCGCATGGCGGCGCCGGTATCGTCCACTCCGTCCGTATTTTCTCCAGAGCTAAGAAAGATCCGCTCCCGCCGGGAGTCAACATGATCGTTCGCGTCTATATCGTCCAGAAGAGAAAGATCTCCGAAGGCGACAAGATGTCTGGCCGTCATGGCAACAAGGGCGTCATCTCCAGAATCCTTCCGGTTGAGGATATGCCGTTCTTAGCCGATGGTACCCCGATCGACATCCTTCTTTCCCCGATGGGTGTTCCTTCCCGTATGAACATCGGACAGATCTTCGAAGTCCACTTGGGCCTTGCTTGCCGCAAGCTCCATATGCGCGTTGCCACCCCAGCATTCGACGGAGTCAGCAACCAGGAGGTCTATGATCTCATGAAGAAAGCCGGCATCAGCGAAGACGGCAAGACCGTCCTCTATGATGGCCGCACTGGCGAACCCTACGCAGAGCGTATCTCCGTCGGCGTCCAGTACATGATTAAGCTAGTCCACATGGTCGATGATAAACTTCACGCCCGTGCCACTGGACCTTATTCTCTCGTCACTCAGCAGCCTCTAGGCGGCAAAGCCCAGAACGGCGGCCAGAGATTCGGCGAAATGGAAGTTTGGGCTCTCGAAGCTTATGGTGCTGCCCACACTCTCCAAGAAATGCTCACCATTAAATCCGATGACCGCGTCGGCCGTAGAAAGGCCTACGAAGCCATCATCAAAGGCCAGGATATCCCGAAGCCGGGTATGCCGGAAGCCTTCAAGGTCTTTACCAAAGAACTCAAGGGTCTTTGCATGAACGTCACCCTCTACAACAAAGAAGGCGAAGTCATCGACATGGACGCCCTTGCCAAGCAGGCCCTCATCGAGGAGAGGAAGGTCAACTCTTCCATCCGCTCCGCGATGGCGCCGCGTGAAGACGTCGTTGAACCGGAAGATACCGTTGAGGTTGAACCGGATAACACCGATGTTTCCGCCGATCTCGCCGCTGAAGAGGACCTCAGCGTCGGCACCAACCCGAGTGGACTCTCGGACGAGGAATAATTAGGAGGAATTTACAATGGCTGAAAATTCTATTTTCGAGAACATGCCGGAAGTCGCTTCCAGCACCTCCCGCTTCGCTAAGGGCGAACGCCACGACGATACCTTCGACATCAACGACCTCGCTGCCGTTCAGGTTGGTCTAGCTTCCCCTGACACCATCCGTTCCTGGAGCCATGGCGAAGTTACCCGCGCCGAAACCATCAACTATCGTAGCCAAAAGCCGGAAATGGGAGGTCTCTTCTGCGAAAAGATCTTCGGTCCGGCCAAGGACTATGAGTGCCACTGCGGCAAATATAAGAAGATCCGCTACCAGGGAATCACCTGCGAGAAGTGCGGCGTTGAGGTTATCTCCAAGGAATGGAGAAGAGAGAGGATGGGCCACATCGAGCTCGTCTCCCCCTGCTCCCATATCTGGTACCTCAAGTCCATCCCTTCCCGTATGGGCCTAGTCCTCGAGATCGCCCCGAAGGCTCTCGAAGAGATCATCTACTTCGCCGCCCACGTCGTTCTCAACCCGGGTAACTCCCAGGTTCTCCAGTACAAGCAGTACATCTCCGAGAACGTCGGCCGTGAAGTCTTCCCTGAAGTCATCAGGGAGATCCAGGCTTCCGGTGCCCTCGATGAGGGTTCCGCGGATGCCCAGCGCGCCGCTGACCTCATCGCCAAGCTCACCGCGAAGAACGATGCCGGCAACTATGTCGAAACCTTCGACTTCTTCACCGTCTCCGCCTTCATCACCAAGTACACCGGCGCCGAATTCGGCGAAGGCGCCGATGCCGTCAAGAGACTTCTCCACGAAGTTGACCTTGATAAGGAATTCAACGCAATCTCCGACGAGCTAAAGACCGCTTCCGGCGCCCGCCGCCTCAAGCTAGCCAAGAGACTCGAAGTCATCTCCGCTTTCCGCGATTCCCACCAGAAGCCGGAATGGATGGTCCTCGATGTCATCCCCGTCATCCCACCGGATCTCCGTCCGATGCTTCAGCTCGATGGCGGACGTTTCGCCGCCAGCGACCTCAACGATCTCTATCGCCGCGTTATTTCCCGTAACACCCGCCTTAAGAAGCTCATCGACATGAAGGCTCCCTACGTCATTCTCATGAACGAGAAGCGTATGCTTCAGGAAGCCGTTGACGCCCTTATCGATAACGGACGCCGCACCAAGGCCATCACTGGCCCGAATGGCCGCGCCCTCAAGTCCCTCTCTGCTGGTCTCAAAGGCAAGCCGGGTCGCTTCCGTATGAACCTCCTCGGCAAGCGCGTCGACTATTCTGGTCGTTCCGTCATTGCCGTCGGACCGGATCTAAAGATGTACCAGTGCGGTCTACCGCGCGAAATGGCCATCCAGCTCCTCCGTCCGTTCATCGCCGCCATCCTCATTGAGAGAAAGAAAGTCAACGCCCACAAGGCCGCTGACAAGATCATCGACCGCTATGATCCGATCGTCTTCGATATCGTCGAAGAAATCATCGGCCAGCACCCGGTCCTACTCAACCGTGCTCCGACCCTCCACCGTCTATCCATTCAGGCCTTCCAGCCGAAGCTAGTCGATGGTCGCGCCATCCGTCTCCACCCGCTCGTCTGCCCTGGCTTCAACGCCGACTTCGACGGTGACCAGATGGCAGTTCACGTCCCGCTAAGCCGCGCCGCCCAGCAGGAAGCCATCGAGCTCATGCTCGCCAGCAACAACATCCTCGGCCCGAAGGATGGCAAGGCCATCGTCATTCCTGGACAGGATATGATCCTTGGCAACTACCACCTCACCACCGAAGAAGACCGTGAAGACTTCTTCGCCCGCGCCGCCGCCCTCCGTGCCATCGAAAGCACTGAGGAGAAGGACAACACCGGTTCTGCTGAGCATGGCGAACTCCTCCGCATGGCGGACATGGACGAAGCCTACGCCGATGCCGAAGGCAAGGTCTTTGGCACCACCGACGAAGTCCTCATGGCCTATCAGACCAAGCAGGTCTCCCTCCACACTCGTATTGGTATCCCGGCCTCTGCCATCCATAAGGATGAAGGCACCGGTATGCCCTTTGGCGTTGAAGGCAAGTACCTCATCACCACCGTCGGCAAGATCATCTTCAACAACGTCTTCCCCGACGACTTCCCCTATATCAACGACTCCATCAATCCCAACGATTCCAACGCTAAGCTTCTCGCGAAGCTAACCGAAGACTTCGTCACCCCGGCTGAAGTACTTGAGAAGCTCGGCGATAAATTCGATGCCGAATCCGAAAGATCCCCGCTCGCGCAGTACATTGCTATCCGCGACCTCAAGGGCTCCATCGGCAAGAAGCAGCTCGGACCTCTCATCGACCTCATCTTCAAGGAGTACGGAACCTCCAAGACCTCCGCTGTCCTCGACAAGATCAAGGACCAGGGCTTCAAGTATTCCATGATCTCCGCCGTCACCGTCTCCATCGCTGACATCGAAGATGTCCAGGGCAAGTATGACCTCGTTAACGCCGGCCAGGCTAAGGTCGAGAAGATCGACGCCGCCTACCGCCGTGGCTACCTCACCAATTCCGAGCGCCATAAACAGGTCGTCGCCATTTGGACCAAAGTCACCGAAGAGGTTAAGAAGCTCGTCGCCGCTCAGATGGCAAATAACCCGCGCAACCCGCTCGTTATTATGGCTTCCTCCGGTTCTCGTGGTTCTGTCGATAACTTCAAGCAGCTCATCGGCATGAAGGGCCTCGTCGCTAACCCGAAGAACGAAGAAATCGAACTCCCGATCGTCTCCTCCTACCATGAAGGTATGAAGGTCTCCGAGTTCTTCATCAACACCCACGGCGCCCGTAAGGGTTCCGCCGATACGGCTCTAAAGACCGCCGACTCTGGCTATCTGACCCGTCGTCTCGTTGACGTCTCTCAGGATGTCATCGTCCGCGAAGAAGATTGCCACTGCGACCACGGCTTCAAGGTCCGTGAAATCCGCGACACTGCCCAGAATGCGGTTATCCGCACCCTCGCGGAGCGCATCACCGGACGTTTCTCGATGCACGACATCATCGACCCGAAGACCAACGTTGTCCTCTGCAAGGGCAATACCCTCATCGACGAAGATACCGCGAAGGCCATCACCGACGCTGGCATCACCGAAGTTGAGATCCGCACGATCTTCACCTGCGAGACCAAGGATGGCGTTTGCCAGCATTGCTACGGTCTCAACATGGCTACCGGCAAGCTCGTCGCTAAGGGCGAAGCCGTCGGTATCATGGCTGCTCAGTCCATTGGCGAACCGGGTACTCAGCTAACCATGCGAGTCTTCCACACCGGTGGTATGGCAGGCAGCGATATTACCCAGGGTCTTCCGCGTGTTCAGGAGCTTGTCGAAGCTCGCAACCCGAAGGGCGAAGCCATCATTTCTGAAATCGACGGCTACGTCACCAAGGTCGACCAGGATGGCGAGCGTTATAAGGTCACCGTCACCGCTTTCAAGGACGGCAACCCGAATAACCCCGCCGTCGACAATGTCCTAGACACCAAAGAATACATCACCCCATACGGTGCCAGACTCCGCGTCAACGCCAAAGTTGATCCGAAGAACCTCCAGCACATCGAGAATGGCGGAAAGATCACCGAAGGCGCCATCAACCCGAAGAAACTACTTGAAGTCGGCGACGTCGAGAAACTCGAAGTCTACATGATCAAGGAAATCCAGAAGGTCTATCACGCCCAGGGTATCGGCATTTCCGATAAGCACCTCGAAATCATCATCCGTCAGATGCTCCGCAAGGTTGTCATCCTCGATGGTGGCGACACCAATATGCTCCCGGGAACCCGCGTCTCCGTGGCCCAGTTCACCGAGGAAAACGGCAAGGTCTTGCTCGAAGGTAAGCGCCCGGCAGTCTGCACACCGCTCGTCCTTGGCATCACCAAGGCCGCTCTCGAGACCGAGTCCTTCCTATCCGCCGCCTCCTTCCAGGAGACCACCCGTGTCCTCACCGACGCCGCCATTAAGGCTAAAAGAGATAATCTCCACGGCCTTAAGGAGAACGTCATCACCGGTAAGCTCATCCCGGCTGGCACCGGCCTGCGCAATAGCCCAGAAGAAGTGGAAGCTGCTGAAAACTTCGACGTCCTCGCCGCTATGAAGAAGGTCAAGGCTCAGTACATCGAGAAGCACGACCGTCAGGACTTGGAAGACTAATCTTCCTATATCGATAGAATTGCCCCGCGAGGATTACCCCGCGGGGCTTTCTTCTTGCCTTTTTCTTCTTTAGAATTATGGGGTGAAACCTAAGATTTGGCCTTTGTTTGCATTGCTTTGCCTCGCCTCTTGCTCTGGGACGCGGGTTTCTTTTTATCGCTTTGGCGTCCTTGAGACCGCCGCTTTTGCCAAACAGGAACAAGAAGGTTATTACCGGCTTGGCGACCTCTCGCCTATCGAAAGCAACGGAACTAGCATCGACCCCTCTTTTAGCCACATCTTCCAATCGGGGAACATGCAGTGGAATATCCCATCTACGGGAGAGCAGAAGCTGCTCGTCATCCCCGTCGATTTTGAGGAATCTAGCGGGAACTGGGAGGATCTTTATGAAATCTCGCGCGCCTTCAATGGCGATAGAAGTGAGAACCAGTATGTCTCGGTGGCCGAATACTATGCTTTATCTTCGAGAAATAGGCTTCATCTCGACATTGAGGTGGCAAGTGCTTTTTTCCGCAGCAAAAACCACACGTTGGCGTCTTTGCAATCTCTTTCGGGCGGCTTCCGCAACAGCACTGCCCTCACTAGCCTCTATAACGAAGCCTTAACTTGGTATCGGGATACGTTCGAGGAAGATCCGGTGGAAAAGTTTGGCTTTAAGGCGGAGAACGGGGAGAGGAAAGTTCCGGTCTATTTCGTTTACAAGGCCCCCTATAACGAATCGCGAAGCTCCATGATGTGGGCTTTCTCCATCAACAAGCCTGCCCCGGTCAGCTGGAGCAGCATCGAAATGCTTCATCCTTCCTCCAAAAAGGTGGATGCCCATACCTTCATCCATGAGGTTGGCCATCTTCTGGGACTGAAGGATTATTACGATTCCTCTTCCAGCGGCAGCGTCTCTTCTATCTCTCCTTTAGGCAGAATGGACATGATGGATTGCTCATTAGGCGATCAAAACGCCTATTCGAAGTTCCTGCTTGGCTGGGAAAGGCCGTTTGTTCCAACCTCTTCCTGCCAGATTACCCTTCGCCCAGGCTCCGGCAACAACGAGTCGATCCTCCTCTCCCCTTCCTTCAACGGAACTCCCTATGACAAATACGTCTTGCTGGAGCTATATACCCCAAGCTACCTAAACGGGGTCGATAGCTTTAGGAGGGAGGACATCGCGATGAGGCTGCCCAATAAGCCCGGCATCAAGGCCTACCTCGTGGACTCTTCCTTATATCTATATAATAAGGATTACCCTTCGACGATCGATAAGAGGCTAGACCCCTCTAACTATGAAGCCGATCGCCGGCTCGGCATCGGCAATGACAACAACGACCGCGTCGATCCCCTGATCCAATTGCTGGATAAAAGCAGCGGCTCTTCCTATCTAACTTCCTACTATGTCGCCTCGACGATGAACAAAGAGGTCGAAGAAGGGGGAGTGAAATTGTCTCTGCGTGATTCCCTCTTCTACGAAGGCGAGGGAATCGGAGGGGATAATTTCACCGATTTGGATATCCTTGGCAGCAAACTTGGCTATGGCTTCTCCGTGAAGAGCCTAACTTCGACTTATGCCGAAATCGATATCAAAAAGCTTTAAAATAGCTTAAAACACAGCAAAAACTTACTTATTGACTTAGTCTTTGGGGGCGCGTATTATCTCCCAGGACGTAAATAAATAGCTTTTGCTGTTTTATTTACCCCGGTGCTTGATACACCGGGAATTGTGTGAACGAAATAGAAAGGAAAAATTACACAAAATGCCAACCATTAACCAGCTTGTTAGACAGGGACGTCAGTCCGCAGTCTATAAGTCCAAGAGCCCGGCCCTAGGCAAGAGATGGAATTCTTTGACCAAGAAGACCACCGATCAGCCGGCCGCTCAGAAGCGTGGCGTCTGCACCCGTGTAGGCACCATGACCCCGAAGAAGCCGAACTCCGCTCTTCGTAAGTACGCTCGTGTCCGTCTTAGCAACGGCTACGAAGTCACCGCTTATATCGGCGGCGAAGGACACAACCTCCAGGAGCACTCCACCGTCATGATCCGTGGCGGCCGTGTTAAGGACCTCCCGGGTGTCCGCTACCACATCATCCGTGGTACCCTCGACTGCGCCGGTATCGAATCCCGCCGTCAGGGCCGCTCCCTTTACGGCACTAAGAAGCCGAAGGCAGCCAAGTAAGGAAAAAGGAGAAATTGACCAATGCCAAGAAAAGGTTCCGTCGAGAAGCGTGATGTTCTTCCCGATCCAGTTTATAACTCCAAACTCGTCACCCGTTTGATCAACAGGGTTATGTATGATGGAAAGCGCGGCACTGCCCAGGCCATCATCTACAAGGCTTTCAAGAAGATCGAAGAGAAGACCGGCAAGCCGGCCATCGACGTCTTCGCGACCGCCATCAACAATATCATGCCGGAAGTCGAACTTAAGGTTCGTCGTATCGGCGCCGCCAACTACCAGGTCCCGGTCGAAGTCTCCCCTGAGAGAAAACAGACCCTCGGCCTCCGCTGGCTCGTTACTTATTCTCGTCTCCGCGGCGAAAAGACCATGGAAGACAAACTTGCTGGTGAAATCATCGACGCCGCCAATGGCACCGGTGCTTCCGTCAAGAAGAAGGAAGATGTCCATAAGATGGCTGAAGCCAATAAGGCTTACGCCCACTATCGTTGGTAATAATTAAAGGAGATTCCCATGGCTGATAACGAAAACGAAATCAAAGAGGACGTCGTTTACGACCTCCCCCACGTTCGTAACATCGGAATTATGGCTCACATCGATGCTGGCAAGACCACCACGACTGAGCGCATCCTTTATTACACCGGCCGTACCCACAAGATCGGCGAAGTCCATGAAGGCGCTGCCACCATGGACTGGATGGTTCAGGAACAGGAGCGTGGCATCACCATCACCTCTTCCGCAACCACCTGCTTCTGGAAAGGCCACCGTTTCAACATCATCGACACTCCGGGGCACGTCGACTTCACCGTTGAAGTCGAGCGCTCCCTCCGCGTTCTCGATGGCGCTGTTACCGTTCTAGACTCCAAAAACGGCGTTGAGCCGCAGACTGAAACCGTCTGGCGTCAGGGAACCAAGTACAACGTTCCGCGCATCGTCTTCTGCAACAAGATGGATGCTACCGGCGCTGACTTCGATCTCTGCCTTAGAACCCTCAAAGAGCGCCTTGGCGCTAACGTTGCCCCGATTCAGTGCCCGATCGGTTCGGCCGCTACCTTCAAAGGCTGCGTCGACCTAATCGAAGACAAGGCTTATATCTACGACAACGACAAAGACGATGCCCCGACCATCACCGAGATCCCTGAAGAGCTCAAGGATCGCTGCGATAAATATCGCGCTGAACTCTTCGAGAAGCTTGCTGCTTTCGACGATGACCTCATGATGATGGTTCTCGAAGGAGAACGCCCGTCTGTCGAACTCGTCAAGAAGACCATCCGCAAGGCTGTCATCGCTGGCGAATTCCACCCGGTTCTCTGCGGCAGCGCTTATAAGAACAAGTGCATCCAGCCTCTTCTCGACGCTGTTTGCGATTACCTCCCCTCCCCGCTAGACATCGCTGGCGAGAAGGGAACCCTCAATGGTGAACCCTACGTCTGCGAAGCCACCGACAACAAGCCCCTTGTTGCCCTCGCCTTCAAGATTGCCACCGACCCGTTCGTTGGCCGTCTCGCCTATGTCCGTGTCTACCAGGGCGTTCTCCGCTCCGGCAGCTACGTCGTCAACACCGATAACGGCACCAAGGAGCGTATCGCCCGTTTGGTCCTTATGCACGCCAACCACCGTCAGGAAGTCGAACTTCTCCACGCTGGTGAAATCGGCGCCATCGTCGGTCTAAAGTCCACCACCACCGGTGATACTCTCACCGATGAAAACGAGCAGGTCGTCCTCGAAGCCCTCGAATTCCCTGAGCCGGTTCTAGAAGAAGCGGTTGAGCCGAAGACCAAGGCTGACCAGGAAAAGATGGCCGTTGCTCTCCAGAAGCTCGCCGAAGAAGATCCAACCTTCCGCGTCCGTTCCGACGCCGAAACCGGTCAGACCATCATCGCGGGTGTCGGCGAATTGCAGCTCGACGTTCTCGTCGACCGTTTGCGCCGCGAATTCAAAGTCGAAGTCAACGTTGGCGCTCCGCAGGTTAACTATCGCGAGACCTTCAAGACCGCTGGCGAGGCCCAGGGCCGCTATGTTAAGCAGTCCGGTGGTCATGGTCAGTATGGCGACGTCAAGATCCGCTTTGAACCGAACCCGGGCAAAGGCTTCGAGTTCGTTGACGCCATCGTTGGCGGCGCGATCCCGAAGGAATTCATCAAGCCGACCCAGCAGGGTCTAGTCGAAGCTATGGAGCGCGGCGTTCTCGCCGGCTTCCCGCTAATCGATATCAAGGCCACCTTGTTCGATGGCTCCTACCACGATGTCGACTCCTCTGAAGCAGCCTATAAGGTTGCTGCTTCCATGGCCCTCAAGGCTGCTGCGCCGAAGTGCAATGCTGTTCTCCTTGAGCCGATCATGAAAGTCGAAGTCACCACTCCGGAAGAGTACTATGGCGACGTTATGGGCGATATTCTCCGCCGCCGCGGCAACATGACTGGCGAAATCCAGCGCGGCAACGCAAAGGAAATCGACGCAGAAATCCCGCTAGCTCAGATGTTCGGCTACGTCACCGATCTCCGCTCCCTTACCCAGGGCCGCGGCAACTTCACGATGACATTCGATCACTATGGCGAATGCCCGAAGTCCGTCGCTGAGGAAGTCATCAAGAAGTCTCAAGGCAAGTAATCAACCAAAATAGGAAAAAAGGGAACTGATACCAATACTAGAAGTATTGCGAAGAAAGTTCCCTTGTCCTATGATTATCACGCCAATTAAGTCTACTTAAACCATTTATTGGAGGAAATTACAAAATGGCAAAAGAAAAATTCAACCGTGACCGTGTCCACCTCAACGTTGGCACCATCGGCCACGTCGACCACGGCAAGACCACTCTTACCTCGGCCATCACCCACGTCCTTTCTCTCAAGGGCCTAGCCAAAGATATGGCTTATGCCAACATCGATGCTACCCCGGAAGAGCGCGCTCGTGGTATTACGATCAACTCCGCTCACGTCGAGTATGAAACCGAAAAGCGTCACTACGCTCACGTCGACTGCCCGGGGCACGCTGACTACGTCAAGAACATGATCACCGGCGCCGCTCAGATGGATGCCGCTATCCTTGTCGTCGCTGCTACCGATGGCGTTATGCCGCAGACCCGTGAACACGTCCTTCTCGCCCGTCAGGTCGGTGTTCCTTATATCATCGTCTTCCTCAACAAGTGCGATATGGTCGATGACCCCGAACTCATTGACCTCGTTGAAATGGATGTCCGCGATCTTCTTACCAAGTACGGCTTCCCTGGAGACTCGTGCCCGGTTATCCGTGGTTCCGCTCTAGAAGCCACCAAGGTCACCTCTGTTGATGACCCGCGCGCCAAGTGCATCCTTGACCTCATGGACGCCCTTGACACCTACATCCCGGATCCGGTCCGCGAAACCGACAAGCCGTTCCTTCTCCCGATCGAAGACGTCATGACCATCTCTGGCCGTGGCACCGTCGTCACCGGCCGTGTCGAGCGCGGCCAGATCAACATGAACGACGAAGCTGAAATCGTCGGTATCAGACCGACCCAGAAGACCGTCGTCACTGGTCTAGAAATGTTCCGTAAGACCCTTGATTACGCGGTTGGCGGAGATAACGTTGGTGTCCTTCTCCGTGGCATCACCCATGACCAGGTCGAGCGTGGCCAGTGCCTTGCCAAGCCGGGATCCATCGTTCCGCACGACAAGTTCACTGCTACCACCTATATCCTTACCAAGGAAGAAGGTGGCCGTCACACCCACTTCCTCAATGGCTATCGTCCGCAGTTCTTCTTCCACACCACCGATATCACTGGCACCATCACTCTTCCTGCCGGAACCGATATGGTTATGCCGGGTGACAACGTTACCTTCACCGTCGATCTAATCCACCCGATCGCCATGGAAAAGGGAACCAAGTTCTCCATCCGTGAAGGCGGCCGCACCGTTGGCGCTGGCACCGTCGCTGAGATTCTTCGCTAAGAATCAGCCGATAGGCTAAATTGAACTTAAGCCTCTCTACTTTGTAGAGGGGCTTTTTCGTGTGACGGGCACGTCACAGGCCTGAGGTGAAAGTCCTCGTTGGGTGGCCTTGTAAAGAAACCCAGCATAGCCAATCCCAA
>CADCPN010000046.1 GCA_902803375.1 uncultured Erysipelotrichaceae bacterium
AATGTCTTTTTAAAGAAAAGGTTCAGTATTTATCGGATTTTTTATAAGTTTTCGGAATTAATAGTACAAACTTGCCTAAAACTCAGAATTTTAACGCATGCGCGATGTTTTTTACATAGGACGTAAATGGTCGCGCGAAGAAAAAGCCTTCGCGATGCGAAGGCTCATTCTCAAAAAAGTTTGGTTTTGCCGAGAAATCAGGCGTCTTTTTTCTCACAGGGCTTGATAAAGCTCAAATTGACGTGGCAATAACCGCCGCGACGTTCTTCGCCTATTTCTCTGGCGAGGGTGGCGGAGAAGCCTTATATAATTGATCCTCGGCATCTCGAATCCTTGCGGCCAACTCACCGAATCCTGGCCTGCCCGAAACTATCAGGTCCCTTCCTTTGGGTTTTATCCTAGCGGCCAAAGCATGTCGCTTTACCGCGAGTCGATTTATGTGGGCTACCGTTATATTTGACGGTAAATGAAGAACCCCGTTTCCCTTTTGGTTACGGTTTGAGCTACACCGAGTTCTCGTTCAACAAGATATCGGTCAGCGCGAAACGCTTTGTGCCCACGGATACGGTTACTGAAAAACGTGGTATAAGCGTGGTATAGGCAAAGTTAGTAGATAGAAAAAAGTGCCGATTGCATCGACACTTTTTTGTGTTTTACTGGTGGCTGAGGGGGGACTCGAACCCTCGACATACCGGGTATGAGCCGGTTGCTCTAACCAACTGGGCTACTCAGCCATCGTTATGGTGGACCCTGCGAGAATCGAACTCGCGACTGAAGCTTGCAAAGCTACTGTTTTCCCCCTGAACTAAGGGCCCGCAGTACCACGTCTCCGCTTATTTGCGGCTCGGTTATTATATGCGGTGGTTAGCAACTGCACAACTAGTTTTTCAAAAAATTTTCAAGACCTGCAAATAGGGGGCTGCTATCTAGTTATTTGCATTCTTTTTCGCGTTTTTGCTCTGGTACATCTTGTGGTCGGCATCGGAGAAGGCGAGGTCATATTCTGCCTCATCGCCATTCCAGTTGGCGATGCCGCTGGATATGGTTAGCGGCACTGGGTATTCCTTGGCGGAAAGAAGCGAGTTTAGATCGGTTTCAAAGTTGGTGAGGCTTGCCTTGTCTGCCCCTGGGACGATGATGATGAATTCATCCCCGCCATAACGGCAGATAAGGCTTTTCTCGTTGATCGCGCTGACGTAATCCCTTAGGGCTTCGGCGATGTTATATAGGCAGGTATCGCCCTGGGCGTGGCCATAGGCGTCATTGATGAGCTTGAAGTTATCCGCGTCTAAGAGGATAAGCGCGTTATTGGAATGGCCTAGCACGAAGGGAGAATGAACGTAATCCTGCAGAAAGGAACGGTTGGATAGGCTGGTCAACGCATCGGTCTTAGCCTCAAATAGGAGGGTGACGCCAAGCAAAGAGCTCATGGCCGCGATAAGGCCATAGGCGAAAAGAGGAAGGTCTTCGCTGATGAGCACCTGCAGCAATGTGAAAAGGATTAAAACGATTGGGCAGATCGCGTTGAGGAGGTATTCCCGGCGAAAGAAGTAGTTCTTCCTTCGAAACGCGGCGATGAAAGCTTGCACGATCATGGCTCCTAAGAAGAGGAAGACAATGCCGCAAAGAATGACATAGAGCAATTCGTTGACTTCGCCACCTACGATCCAAAAATCGTGGAAGGCAAATAGAAAGATGGTGAATATCGCATCTGCCCCCAATCCAAGGCCTAAGCACCATTTCTTGGCCAAACCATAACGGGAAGGATTGGAGAAAGTGATGAAATAGAGATACCAAGAGATCGCCAAATAGGTAAGGGAGATAACCATCAAGACATTGCAGAACAAGAAGAAAGGGGTGTCGTTTTTGGCGGTATCATGATGGACCAAGGTCCAGAGGATGTCCTGCGCGCAGACGATTAACGCAGCGGCAAGAAGGCGGAAATACGCGTTTTTCTTCCTGCCGTTTTGCCTTTTTTTGTTCACGAACATCAGCGAAGCGAACACCAATATGGCAAACAGGTTGGCCAAACAGTAGTAGAAGGCCGGGGTGAGGTTAATCGAATCAGCAAAGGTCGTCATGGCTTGCCATGGATTATAGCACGGCGAAGGCTCTTTTCCTTTCCAAAGGCTGACAATGTTCTCATTTTTTCCCGTTAGGATATGCAAAAGCCCCTTCTAAGGGGAAGAAGGGGCAAAGATGTTGAACCGCTATTCCTTTGCTAGTCTTCTGCCGAGGACAACGCCCATGACGGAGGCCATCATCAAGCCTCTGGTCCAGCCAGAGGAATCGCCTAGGCAATATAGGCCTTCGACATTGGTGGTGAGGTTGGTGTCCATCTTGATCTTGTTGCTATAGAACTTGATCTCAGGGGAGTAGAGGAGAGTCTCGCTGGAAGCGAAGCCGGGAACGACATGATCAACGGCCTTGATGAAGGCGATGATGTCGGTCATCGTGCGGTAGGGAAGGGCGGCGGTGATGTCGCCGGCGACGGCGTCAGGAAGGGTCGGGACGACGTTGCTTCTATCTAGCTCTTGCTGCCAGGTGCGCTTGCCATCAAGGATATCGCCGAACCTCTGAACGAGGATGTGGCCGTTGCCAAGCATATTGGTGAGCTCGCCGATCTTCTGAGCATAGAGGATAGGCTGATCAAAAGGCTCACGGAAATTATGGGAGCAGAGGATGGAGACATTGGTGTTCTCACTCTTCCTCTCTTTGTAGGAGTGGCCGTTGACGACCGCGAGGTCGCCATCGTAATTCTCCTGCGCGACGAATCCGCCCGGATTCTGGCAGAAGGTGCGGACCTTGTCTTTGAAAGGCCCGGGGTAACCGACGAGCTTTGCTTCGTATAGGTTCTTGTTCAATAGGTCCATGACCTCGTTCCTGACCTCGACGCGAACGCCGATATCGACGGGTCCCGGGTGATGGGCGATATCGTATTTGGCACAGATCTTCTCCAGCCAATCCGCACCGCGACGGCCAGCGGCGATGACGATATCTTTCGCGATAATCTCCTCTTCGCCGCCATCAAGGTATTTATGAACCCTGACGCCGACGCATTTCTTGTTCTGCAGGATGACGTCGTTGCATTCATAGCCGAAGCGAATCTCAACGCCGTTAGCGATAAGGTATTTCTCAATCGCGAGGTAGATATCATGGGCCTTCTCGGTGCCGAGGTGGCGAATCGGGCAGTTGACTAGCTGCAAGCCGGCCTCGATGGAACGCCTGCGGATATTGCGAATCTCTTCGGTTTCGCTTTCGCCTTCGATATGGGTGTCAGCGCCGAATTCCAGATAGATGGAATCCGCGTATTTGATGAGTTCATCAACGGTCTTATGACCAAGCAGTTCCGGTAGCGCCCCGCCGACGGAGCTAGATAAGGAGAGCTTGCCATCGCTGAAGGCGCCGGCGCCCGAGAAGCCAGTGGTGATATTGCAGGGATCGCAATGGCAACATTTGCCGGTGATTTCCTTTGGGCAGCGCCTATGCTCAACGCTCTGCCCTTTCTCAATCATGAGGATCTTCTTCTTGGAGCCTTTGCGAATGAGTTCCAAAGCCGTAAAGATACCGGCGGGCCCGCAGCCCACGATGACGACGTCGTACATTGGTTATTACCTACTCTTTCCAGCTGATTAGAATGCACCCAAAACTAGTTTTTGGCAGCATAATTTTCATGAAACCAGTTTCAGCCTCGCTTTAGGGAAGAAAAGGGGTACAATAATAAAAATAACCTTTGAAACATTGAGGGAAATAAGGGGTGAATGCACCTGCTTTTATTTTCTAATCATAGGGAAACAGGCTTATGAAAATCAATGGGTGCTCCGCAAATTTTCGATTTAAAAAAGCCTTCCGTTTTACTCGGAAGGCAAGAGGCTGAAGTAAAGAGGAGCGTTGCGGTATGGAGCAAAGTAGCCAAGGTACTTCGCCTCTCCGCTTAACGGGTCGACATCGAAGTAGAAATCCGGGGAGGCGGATTTATAAAAACCACCCGGATAATCGCAAGAAGCGATGATGTAGAGCCTATCGCCATGCCAATAGGATTCGGTGCACCAGGATTCGGAATCGCCATAGAGTTCATCCAGGGCTGAAGCAGCCTTAGAAGTCTCCTTTAGAAGATTCATGCCGTAGGTCTTGCTCCAATTGGTGCCTACCTCTTCTAGGCCGTAGTAAGGAGTGACATCATCGACATCCATGTAGAAGCGGTCCCCGATCTTATGGAAAGCGGCCTCTTCCTCTTCTTTCTTTGCCTGCTCTTCTTTTTCTTTCTCCGCTTCATTTGCCATATCGACTAGGGAAGCGGCCTTTGCCTCACCTAAGTCAGAGTCATCGACTAGGCTTTTTGCTTCGTAAATCGGAGAAGGGGCATAAGTAGGGGAGGTATAGATATAGATCTCATCGCCTATCCTGCCGACTTGGGCATATTTATGCCCTGAGGCAATGCTATAGCGATGGCGGGTATAGGAGCCATCGCTATAGGCATAGTAGTAAAGCTCGTTATTCTCGCAGCATAGGTAATAGAAGTCGTCCCCATTGCGTTGCTGTCTAACGTAACGTTTTTCAAGCGTTTCTTCGTCATAGGGAGTTTCGATGGAAGAAACCACGGTTTTGGTCTTAGGGTCAAAAACCTCTAAGGCGTCTTTAAACGGGAAGAGAACGCGGGAATCGCTAAGGTAGGTGACGAAAAGGTTGAGCTGGAGACGGTCAAAGGGATAGAAGCCCTTCATGTCACGCAGCAATTCCATCTCGCCGCTATCGACGCTGACCCTGCAGAAAGCGGCATCAAAGCTTTGGCTTTGGCTAGAGGAATCGCTGTGGGAGTCGTAATAGTAGATGAAATAGACGTAATCGCCGACTTTGGCGGAAGAATATAGATTATAGTTTGCGCCATCGCCCTTCTTGGCGGTTTGGCTATCGGCGAAATCTGCGAAGTAGGAATAGGCCCCGCTTTTGTAATAGCTGAATTCGTCGATCACGATGACGTCGTAATCAACTTCCTTCTCAATGGCCTTCAGCTGCTCGGTTTTAACGAAAGTGCAGCCAGGGAGGCAAGTCAATATGGCTAGAGGCAGAAGCAGCTTTTTGGCTTTCGAGGTTTTCATGGTTAAAGCCTATTTTAGCAAAGGAATGCAAAAGAGAAATATTATTGCTAAACCTCGTTTCCCGACTTTGCCGCTTGCTAAATAAGATAAAAGGCAAAAAGTGCACATGCGGGCTGTTAACCACCGTTTCATCGCATCTTTTCCGCTTTCCGCCCCGATTTCCACCCCCTATAT
>CADCPN010000047.1 GCA_902803375.1 uncultured Erysipelotrichaceae bacterium
CTACAAACCGGAGTAAGAGCAGTCCCAAGCCGGCCCAGGGAGGCCGGTTTTCTTATGGGGGAGGTTAAATACAATTTCCTAGTCAAAGAAAAAATCGACTCATGAGCCGAATTTCGGTCACATGGGTCGATTATTTTCACTATTTATTAGGAGCCGAGTAGAAGTAAACCCCGTTATCTTCTTTATATGCGCTGAAGCTGCCTTTGTAATATTCGGCATAGTACGAGGTGCCAGAGTTCTTCAAGGCAGCCTTTCCATCGGCATTGATGCCAGTCAGGTTCCATTCCGAATTCGGAGCCGAGGCATTTGCAACAAGATTGTAGAAAGTTTTGGCGGCTCCATTCTTATCGGTGCCCTGACTAACTTCGATGCCAAGCTTTTTTCCAGTGGAATCCTCGGTGAAAGTCATGGCTTGGGCTGTTCCGCCAACAGTCCAGAGGCTTACGCCGGTGTTGTAGGCAAACTTCTTGTTGTCCAAGGAGATGTTGGTGGCGGTTAGATAATAGCTCTTATAGGTTTCGGAGCCGAGGGCCGCCCAGCTGCCAGCCGCATCAGCGGCCTGAGCAACGATGGCAACCTTGGTGCCGGCCTTGATATCGGTAACGCTAGAAATAAGATTGCAGTACTCATTCTCGTCGACCCGAGGAGGAAGGGGTGTGCTTCCGCCTTCGCCACCAGCAACCGGAGTGGTTCTCACGCCGGTCGTATTCCAAATGTAGTTCGCATATTCCGGGTGATCGACAAACGGATTGCGGCCATAGCCCTGCTTTGCAAGGTAGTCGTTAATCTGTTTTTCGATAGCAGTGACTGGGTACTGCTTGTTCCACTTCAGAAGATCAACGAGCTTGCCCATGGTGTGGTTGTCTTTGCCGTCATTGGGGTTATTGGTAAGTTCAAGAGGGTTGCTGCCTTTGCTGCTTCCGCCAGTACCGCAAGTTCCGTAATAGGCAGTTGCTGCATAGAGGATAACGCGGGCGGCTTCGCCTCTGGCGTTTTCATAACCGCAGCTCTTCGGATCCCAAGTGGATCCTCCGGACTCACCATAGAAATAGTTCTTACGATCAGTGTTGTCGGAAGTAAGGGTCGGACGAATGATGAAGGGATCAGAGCCCGGACCGGTTTTGCCGCAGCCTCTGCTGTCGGGCCAGACATGCTCGCGGTTGCAGCCTTTAGTTCCAGTCTTCGCATTCCCCGTAGAGCTAATCACGCCTTCGGTAACATTGGGAGCGGCGTGATAGAAGGGGACGAACTCGTTGGACCCTAAAGTAGGATAAGCAGCAGCCTTAGCGCCGATGGAAAGGCAATCACTATAGGTGGCAGTTCTACTCTTATAACCTTTGATTAGGGTCTGAAGGGTCTTGCGGAAGGTGTTGCCATATTCGTTGAAATTAACATTCCATTTCGGGTCGGCATCAGGGCGGCTTACCGAAGTGATTTCAGAGGAAGACTCGCTCTGGCTCTCACTAGCCGATGCAGAAGATGCGGCGGTAGAGGTGCCAGTGGCCTGAGAAGATTCTTCAGGATTGGACGGTTGGATTGACGAAATCGGCGGATTGCCATTTCCGCATGCAGAAAGCGAAAGCAGCCCTGCAATGAAGGCTATTTTTTTGATAAAACTGTTTTTCATTTCTAGCCTATTATTCTCCAGTAACAGTTCATAATACAACAAACACTTTTCGATAGCACGCACGAAAAACCCGGCGTGTTTTCCCTAATATTTTCAGAAACCAATGATGCATTTTCAAAAAATATATAGGGAACTTAGCCTCGAATTCGCAAAACCACAAAATATAAATACCGTTTTGTTATAATTGCCTTCGAAAGAAGGTACTCATTTATGAGAATTGCACTAATTAATGAAAACTCTCAGGCCGCCAAAAACGGCTTGATCGTCAACGAGCTCAAGAGAGTCGCCGAACCCATGGGCCATGAAGTCCTCAACATTGGCATGTTCGATGCCGAGGATAAGGCTCTCACCTATGTCCAGAACGGCATCTTGGCCTCCATCTTGCTAAACACCAAGGCCGCCGACTTCATCGTCTCTGGCTGCGGCACCGGCGAAGGCGCCATGCTCGCCCTCAACTCCTTCCCGGGAGTCCTCTGTGGCTATGTGGTTGAGCCAAGCGACGCCTTGCTCTTCCGCGAGGTCAACGATGGCAATGCCATCGCTCTCCCCTTCGCCAAAGGTTTTGGCTGGGGCGCTGAAATCAATCTCCGCTACATCTTCGAGAAGCTATTGTCCACCAAAGGCGGCAACGGCTATCCCCCGGAGAGAAGAGAGCCGGAACAGAGAAACAAGAAGATCCTCGATGCGGTCAAGGAAGTCTCCTATCGTCCGCTCATCGAAGTCCTCAAAGGCATCGACCAGGAACTCCTCAAGGGCGCCGTCAACCGCCCTTCTATGCGCGAAGCGCTTGAGAAGTATGGCGAAGACGGTGAAGTTAAATCCTTCGTTCTCAGCCTAATCGATTAATCGCCTAGCCTTTGGTCACATCGTTGCCAAAGGCTTTTATAAAACACATCAAAGAAATGCTCCCCTTAGTCTCTTAAAGGAAATATTTCCTTTATAGAAATCAGAGGGAGGGTATACTGACTTCACTTTCAGGAGGAACCAAAATGTACGCTAAAAACGTTTGGAAAGACGCTTCTAAAGAAAAGAACGAAAGCATCTTCTCTTTCAACGAAGACTATAAGGCGTTCCTAACCAACGCCAAAACCGAGAGAATGGCCACCAAAGAGGCCGTCGCTCTCGCCGAAAAGAACGGTTTCAAAAACCTCGCTGACGTCAAATCCGTCAAGCCGGGCGACAAGATCTACACCGTCAACAAAGATAAAAACTTCCTCGCCGTCATCATCGGCCGGAAGTCCATTGAGGAAGGCATGAGAGTCCTTGGCGCTCATATCGATTCCCCACGTCTAGACATCAAGCAGAACCCGCTCACCGAAAAAGGTGGACTCGCCTACTTCGAAACTCACTACTATGGAGGCATCAAGAAGTATCAGTGGGTAACCACCCCGCTCGCCATTCACGGCGTCGTTTACAAGAAAGATGGCAGCCATGTCGATGTTGCCATCGGCGAAGACCCGACCGACCCGGTCTTCGGCGTCACCGATCTATTGATCCACCTCTCCGCCGACCAGATGTCCAAGCCACTAGCTAAGGCCATCGAAGGCGAAGACCTCGATATCAATGTCGGCTCCATCCCTGCCAAAGGCGAGAAGGAAGAGTCCGTTAAGAAGTTCGTCACGGGCCTCCTCAAAGAGAAATATGGCATGGAAGAAGAGGACTTCCTCTCTTCGGAACTCGTCGCCGTTCCGGCTGGCCCGGCCCGCGACTACGGCCTAGACCGTTCCATGGTCGCTGGCTATGGCCACGACGATAAGGTCTGTGCCTATACTTCCCTCCGCGCTGTCCTCGATCAGAAAGACGTTCCGGAATTCGCTTCCGTCGTCGTCCTCGTCGACAAAGAAGAAGTTGGCTCCATCGGCGCCACCGGCGCTCAGTCCGCTTGGTTTGAGAACACCGTCGCCGAACTGCTCGCCCTTGAAGGCAAGGAATCCAACCTCGCCGTCAGACACGCGATGGCCAACACCAAGATGCTCTCCAGCGACGTCTCCTGCGCCGTTGACCCACTATATGCCTCCGTCAACGAGCCGCACAACTCCTGCTACTTCGGCAAGGGCCTCGTCTTCAACAAATACACCGGCGCCCGCGGCAAGAGTGGCTGCAATGACGCCATGCCGGAATTCCTCGCCTTCGTCCGCAAAGCCATGGATGAGAACGAGATTCACTACCAGACTTCCGAAATCGGCAAAGTCGATGCCGGCGGAGGAGGAACCATCGCCTACATCCTCGGCAACTACAACATGTATGTCCTCGATGCTGGTGTCCCCGTCCTCTCCATGCACGCCCCGATGGAGCTTGTCTCCAAGGCCGATGTCTACGAGGCCTATCTCGGCTACAAAGCATTCTTGCTTGCTTAATCGAGTAACAAAGTGAAAACAAGAGGATCGATTTTGCCGGTCCTCTTTTTCTAATCCCTTTTAAACCTAGTAATTCACTAGGATATGTGCCATCATTCCCTCATGAAACTCTCATCCAAAAGCGTTTATGCAATTAAGCTATTCATCGATCTCTCGGAGCATAAAGACGAAGGATTCGTCTCCCTGACCGACATTTCCTCTCGCAAGGAGATCAGTAAGAAATACCTTGAGCAGATCGTCGCACTCTTCAAAATCAGCGGCCTGCTGATGCAGTCCCGCGGCAAGCAGGGCGGCTACGCTTTGGCAAAAGATCCCAAGGAAATAAAAATAAGCGACATCCTTTCCGTCACCGAAGACGTCTTTAGGGAGTCGCTTACTGGCTACAGCCCCATCGATTCCTTCACGAAGGAATTCGACAAGGCCGTGCTTCAATATTTGAATAATATCAGCCTCCTCGACCTAACCAAGATGCAGATCGAAGAGTACTCAAATAACTATATGATTTAATCCGCGAACATTGCGGTGGAGAGATAACGCTCGCCGGTATCCGGAAGGAGAACGACGATCGTTTTTCCTTTATTCTCCGGCCTAGCAGCCAAGACGGTGGCGGCCTTGATGGCGGCGCCGCTGGAGATGCCGACTAGCAAGCCTTCGGTTCTGGCAGCGGTTCTGCCCATGTCGAAGGCATCCTCATTGGAGACGGTGAGAACTTCGTCGTAGATGGAGGTATCGAGGGTAGCCGGGACGAATCCAGCGCCGATGCCTTGGATCTTATGCGGGCCGGCAACGCCTTTGGATAGAACCGGGGAAGTTTCCGGCTCAACAGCGACAACTTTGACGTTCGGGTTCTGTTCCTTAAGGTATTTGCCGATGCCAGAGATGGTTCCGCCAGTGCCAACGCCAGCGACGAAAATATCTACTTTACCATCGAGGTCCGCATAGATTTCCGGACCAGTGGTGAGATAGTGGATATTCGGGTTCGCCGGATTGGTGAACTGGGACGGGATGAAGGCATTGCCGTGTTCCTTGGCAAGCTCTTCGGCCTTGGCAATGGCGCCCTTCATGCCCTTGGCGCCTTCGGTGAGAACAAGTTCGGCGCCATAGGCCTTGAGAAGATTTCTTCTCTCGACGGACATGGTGTCCGGCATGACGATGATGATCTTATAGCCTTTGGAAGCAGCGACCATGGAAAGCCCGATGCCGGTGTTGCCGCTGGTTGGTTCGATGAGGAGGGTGTCCTTGTTGATGAGTCCACGCTTCTCGGCGTCTTCGATCATGGCAAGAGCAATACGATCCTTAACGCTTCCGCCCGGGTTGAAGGATTCAACCTTAGCAACGATAGTGGCGTCAAGTCCGAGCTTTGCTTCGATATTGGTAAGTTCGACAAGAGGGGTGCGGCCGATGGCCTCGTAGATGTGATTATATTTTTTCATTTCCTATTATTCCTATGTGGTTACTAGGAGTTTAAAGGCAAAACAAATAAATGCAACAAATATGCATCACGGTTTTTATCACGGGCAGACCGCATTATAGCAGCCCGATATCTTGCTGGTCAGCGACACGCAATAAGCCTCGTCATACCCCTCCATAGCACCTTTCCAAGCGGCGACGCTTGGAAAGGCGGATGTCGTCTTTCCCTTACAGTCTTCCATTTTCGAAATGAAGTCGTGGGAATCAATATTGTCGTCATCGAAATAGACGCCGTTCCCTAAGCTTAAAAAATGGAAATGGAGGATACCGCGTAATCGTTAAGGAGGTTCGCGCTGGAATCTACGGCATTTTTTCTCATCGATTCTATCTTTTGTTCGCATTACATTCGTATGCTACAAGTGTATCGAAGGGGATTTTGTCGAAGTAAAATCTGGATGTAACCTCTCAGAAAACGCGTGTGACACATTAGAGAAAATTACCACGAAGGAGAAAGGATGGATAAGAGATACGAAGGCATGATTCGTTATTCAAAAGAAAACAACGAAATGACAAAGAAATCGTGAAAACAAACGGACATATTGCTTTTGCGCGATCAGAATTTCGATAGCATAACCGTCTCCAAGCTTTGCGCGACGGCGGGCGTATCCCACATGTCTTTTTACCGTAACTACTCCATCATCCATGACATATTCAAAGACCTAGCCCTAGATTTTAGCTACGAGGTAATCGATGCCGTCGGCTCTCCTTTCCGTAACGGAACCAGTGCCGATCTTCAAAAGGCGGTTAAGATACTGGTTGAAAAGATGGCCCCCATCCCATCGGCTTTAGCGTAGAAAAGGGCGGATCTTTCAAAAATACCCACGCTTTTTTTGAAATTCGACTACCGTATCACGATGTTTTTGAAGTCCAGCTTCAACGCATAATCTTTAAGAGCGCTCATCTCCTCTGGCGAAGGAGAGGGATGATTGGAGAGCGGGGAACGCACCCCGTTGTGACGGAAAGTGATGAGCTTTAGCCTTGTGCTTTCCACCTTTTCTCCAATGGTTTCCTTAATTCCCTCAAGGCATCTTTCGGCATCCACATATCCGGGAACGTAGACGATACGAAGCTCCTCGATTTTATCGATACGGCTTAAGTAGCTGAGATTCTTCTTTACGATAACGTTATCAAAACCGGTTAACCTTTGATAGACATCGGAGTCCCATGACTTGATATCAAGCATTACCCCATCAACGACATTCATCAGGTCGGAGAGGGATTCAAAATCAACCATGCCATTAGAATCAAGCAGCGTAGTTAATCCTTGCTTCTTCGCCAGCATGAACAGTTCCTCCAAAAAATCTGGATAGAGGCTGCACTCCCCGCCGGAGACGGTTATCCCACGAACGAAGGGAAGATTCTTTTCGATGCGCCCCATAACCTCTTCCGCGGAAAGAGCTTTTACCTTAGGCGACGCTTTTGACGGGCAAACATTGATGCAGGTATCGCATCTTTCGCATTTTTCTTCATCCCAAACCACTTTATGCCCTTCACCAAAGGACAAGGCCCCAGCGGGGCAGAAATCGACGCATTTCCCGCAGTTAAAGCAAAGCTTCTGCGTTTCAGGGTTATGACAATAAAGACAATGGATATTGCAGGCCTGCACGAAAATGGAGGTGCGGCATCCTGGCCCGTCCACAGTGGAGAAATCGATGATTTTGTTGATGGGAGCAAAACTCATTCCATTCTCACTTTACGATTCTGGAGTTTATTGGTTTTGTAGTTTTCCGCGCCGAGAGCGGTCGTCTGCTGAACGACAGCTTGGCCTTCGAAATACTTTGCCATCTCGGAGCGCTTCACCAAATAACCGGTGATGCGGACAAGGTCGGTGTCAGCGCTATAGAACGACATGTAATGGACTCCAGCGGAGAAAGCGCCTTTCGCCACATCGAGCAACGCATCTGGATTCTGGGTAACGTTGCTGGCAATAGGGAAGATGTCGCCAACCCCAGCTGGGAAATACTTGTGATACCTAGCGGAATGCCTAAGGTGATCGGCAAAAGATTCAGGTTCATCGCCAACCGGGATTCTTACACCCGAGGTGATGCCTTTGTCGGAATCGAGCCCAACCTGAGCATGCAGCATGAAATGATAATTGGTGAGAGGCGTGTATTCGGCGTGGAAGGAAGAAACAACTTCTTGGATCTTATCCATAATGCGGTTGCCAAGATCGTCGGCCTCGGAATCTCTTCCATACTGAAGGCCCTTATCCTTTAAGAGACTATTCACGCATTCGGCAAGTCCGGTGACGCCAAACATCGGAACGAATCTATCCTTGTCGATAAGTCCTTCTTTCACCAAGAAGCTGGATTCCAAGAACCCGCTCTTCTCCACAAAGAACTTAATTCTTTCATTCTCGTATTTGGCAACGCAGGAGAGGCACTCCGGCAACACGTCGTTGATGAAACTCTCCACATCGCTGGTCTCATCGGCAAGGCGGGTAAGCGTAACGCGGGTCAAAGTATAGGCACCACCACGGATCGGAAGGATGTTATAACAGGAAGAAACGCCATAGCCACCTTCATAATAATCCTTGTTCACATCGTCGTTGCACAAGGCAGGGTTGGAGCACTTCAAAGAAGTCATGATGGCGAGTTTCATAAACTCATCGCTCGTCTCTTGGGAGTTATATTTGATAGTGAGGTTGGGAACCACGTTATCGAGTTCGGCTTCGGTTTCTAGAAGAAGCCTTCCCATTCTTGTTTCCTTCGGGCCGATATTGGCGTGGCAGAACGAGTCATCGATCGTGCGATCGAGAAAATTTAAGAAAAGCCTCGTTTTGGTCTTCACCTCTTCATCGCTGAGTTCTCCGATAAATGGATCAAGAAGATAATCGAGGTTGCCTAGATAGACCGGGAAATTAGTGATGCTCGGGATGTGATGATATAGGCTCATCAAAGCGAAGATGGCCTCATCGAAAGTCTTTGGTGGATTGATGCGGAGGAACTTGCTTCCTTGCTTCATGAAACGCTCAAAATCCACCATAACATAGCGGGGGCGATAGGGGGCGTGACCCTCAAAAAGGTCGTTGATGGCCCCGGTGGAAAAATAATAAATGGTCCTTTCATCAAGAGGGATGACATTCAGTTGATTCTCCGCGCAATGAGCAAGGTCCAAGACCTTCTGTTCATATGTTCTCTTGGTAGAGGTTAAAGCATCGTAAATCGTCTGCTCATTAACCGTGTTGCGCTTAATGTAGGTCTTTTCCGCATCTGTCATATTCGTCTCCAAGAAAAACTAATCTAGCCCTTTAGGGCTTCTTGTTTTGATTTTCTCCCCTTAAAGGGGAGTAAACAAGAATAACGCTGCGTCACTTATTTCACCACGTACAACGCGTTGTCGAACTTCTACACAGCGAAAATCGATACATGCCTGCATCGAAAAGAAAAGGCGGCCAAGGGGGCTGCCTTAGTGATTAGCGAATCGAGGTGACTTCGTAGCCGGCTTCTTTGACGGCGGCGGAGAGTTCTTCATCACTAACGGACTCAGAAACTTCGATGACGGCGTTCTTGTTTTCCAAGGAGACATTGACATTGCTGACGCCATTAACGCCTGCAAGAGCGTTCTTGACATGCATGGCGCAGTGTCCGCACATCATGCCTTTTATTTCTAGAGTTTTGGTCATAGTATTTCCTTTCTCAATAGTTTTTTCTTCTTCGGCAACGAGCTTCTTGGCAGAAGCCGTAACCTTGTATCCAGCTGTCTCGACGGCCTTAGAAAGGCTATCGACGTCCGCGGATCCAGCAACAAGGGCGTTATTCTCTTCGAGAGAGACTTTCACCTCATCCACACCGGCGACGCCGGTAAGGGCTTTGGTGACGTGGGCAACGCACTTCTCACACATCATACCCTCGATGGATAGTTCCAACCACTCCTTCGCATCAGAGCCAAAGAAGTTTTCGGGAATCTCCACCTTTTTGTGTCTATAATCTCTATTTTCATTATAGACGTTGTAGAGATTGATTCTTAAGGCGTTAAGACAGACGAAGACGGAGCTGAATGCCATGGCGGCGGCACCATACCAAGGCTGCATCTTCGCCAAATATTCGTTGCCAGTCGCGTAGAAGACACCAGCGGCTAGCGGAATCATCAAAACATTGTAGAAGAACGCCCAGAAGAGGTTCTCCTTTATGTTGGTGAGAGTGTGTCTGGAAAGCTTGATTGCGGCGGCTGCGTCAGCAAGGGAAGACTTCATGAGGACAACGTCGGCGGAATCGATAGCAACGTCGCTTCCCGCGCCGATGGCAAGGCCAATATCAGCCTGAGTTAGAGCGGGGGCATCGTTGATGCCGTCACCGACCATCGCGACTTTTCCAAGAGTCTGTAGCTTCTTGATAACATCAAGTTTACCTTCGGGAAGAACGTCGGAGATGAAATAGGTAAGGCCAAGCTGAGTGGCAATCGCTTTAGCCGTGCGCTTGTTATCTCCGGTAAGCATAATGGGGGTAACGCCCATTTTAATGAACTCGTCGATGGCCTGTTTGGAGTCATCCTTAAGAACATCGGCGACGGCAATAATGCCAAGGAGCTTCTCACCGCGAGCAAAATATAGCGGGGTCTTTCCTTCATCGGCGAAGTCTTCTCCGCATTTCCTCATTTCAACAGTCATGAGGCCTTTATCCTTCATCCACGCGGCATTGGAGCCATAGGCTTCAACGCCATCGATGAGGCCGGATACGCCATGTCCCGGGAGGGCACGGAAGGAAGCGACTTCCTGAAGGTTCACGTTGTCCTGCCTTGCCTTTTCACGGATTGCTTTTGCAAGCGGATGCTCAGAATTGCCTTCTAGGGAAGCCGCGAGAGCTAATAGTTCAGGGGCTTTGACGCCATGAACCGGTAGGATATCGGTAACGACGGGAGCGCCTTTGGTAAGGGTTCCGGTCTTATCGAGAACAACGAAGTCGACTTTGCCAGTCTCTTCCAAAGAAGAGGCGGTTTTGAATAGAATGCCGTTTTTGGCTCCTTTGCCACTGCCCACCATAATGGCGACAGGGGTGGCAAGGCCAAGAGCACACGGGCAAGCGATGACGAGAACGGAAATCGCGCGAGCGACAGAATACGCGATAGCGCTGCTGCCTTCAGGGTAGGCATTAATGGTAAGGCCAAGAATTAGCCAAACAACGAAGACAACAAGGGAGATGCCAAGAATCGTCGGAACGAAAACGGCGGAGACTTTATCAGCAAGCTGAGAGATCTTGGTTTTGGTGCCCGCTGCGGTCTGGACCATGTTGATGATCTGATGGAGGGTGGTATCACCGCCAACGCGGGTAGCCTGGCAGGTAAGAGCGCCATTCTGATTGACGGTGGCGGCGGAGACTTTGTCGCCTTTAGCCTTATCAGCCGGGAGGGATTCGCCGGTCAAAGCGGCTTCGTTAACCGCAGACTCTCCTTCGAGGACGATACCGTCGACAGGGAAGGATTCGCCTGGCCTAACGATGAAGGTATCGCCAAGGACGACCTCTTCGGCAGGAATGGTTTCCTCCACCCCATTGCGAACGACATGCGCAGTTTTCGGAGCGAGGTCGAGAAGGGACTTAATCGCGTTGGTGGTTTTGCCTTTGGAATAGGACTCCAAAGTCTTGCCGATCGTGATAAGCGTGGGGACCATGCCAGCGGTTTCGAAAGTAAGGCCCATAGAGAGCATCATGATCGACTCGTAGCTAGCAGCATCCATATTCGGAGCCACTTTATCAGCCATCATGAACATGACAACGACGCCATAGACAAAGCCAACGCCAGAGCCTAAAGCAACAAGGGTATCCATGTTCGGGGCACCGTGAATAGCGGATTTGAAGCCCGAAACAAAGAACTTCTTATTAACGATCATGATCATGAGAGAAATGACCATCTCAATGAGGCCGAAGCAGAACGGATGGTCAGCGAAGACGCCTAGCGGCCAGTTCCAGCTTGGGTTCATGTAACCCATGGATAGATAGAATAGAGGAACGAGTAAGACCAAAGAAACAATGAGTCGTTTCAGCAACTTAGGGGTTTCATGGTCAGCAAGCTGGTCTTTCTCTTCTTCGATCGAAGGACCATGGGCTTTGTTTTCTCCGTCCTGACCAGCGGCAAGCTTTGCGCCATATCCAGCCTTCTCTACAGCGTCAGAAATCGCTTTGGGAGAGGCGGGGCTATCATAGGTGACCAACATGGAGTTGGTGAGGAGGTTGACATTAACCTCCTTGACGCCGTTAACACCAGAAACGGCCTTTGTAACATGAGCGCTGCAAGCCGCGCAACTCATGCCGGATACATCAAACTTTTGATTTTCTGTCATTGACTTTCCTCACTTTAACTTCTTGATAAGGTCCATGGTCTCATCGATAACTTCGTCCTTGCCGGCAAGAATATCGTCCTTGACGCAGCTGTTCATATGGGAAGCCAAAACAAGATACCCAAGGGACTGGAGAGCCGACTGAACGGCGACGAGCTGAGTCAAGACATCGCCGCAATAACGGTTGTCATCCAGCATCTTCGAGATGCCGGAAAGCTGACCCTGAATCCTCGCGATTCTATTCTGCAAGGACTTGAGTTCTTCTTCCGATCTCGGACTATGACGATGCCGTTCGCAATTAAGGTTTTTATCTTCTTCCATTTTGCTTCCTCCATATACCCCCCTAGGGTATTTATGCCTAACTATATCACCTTTGCTAACTAAGGCAAGCCCGATGCCCATCATTGAGAAATAATGACAAAAAGTAGAGGAATTATCCTTTTATATACGTATGCACGCATATAGAAGTCCATTGACGAGTAGGCTAATCGATTCATCCTTCTTCCTTCACGGAAGCAAAGAAACGAATGCACTCTTTTAAATATCGTTGAGCACTTTGCTCATGTTGCCAGCATTAGCGTGATAATGTTATTTCATGAGCATTAATGAAATCCTCGCATCTTTAGAAAATGACGTGAGGAATCAGTCCTACACATCAAGAGGCATACGCCCCGTGTGTCAATTATCGCCGAAAGCGAAGATTCTCATCATCGGCCAGGCCCCTGGAGCGAAAGTGGAAGCAAGCGGTATTCCATTCGCGGATAAATCTGGTGAAACTTTAAAAAGGTGGTTGGGTGTCGACGATCAAACTTTTTATGATGCCGATAAAATCGCGATACTACCCATGGACCTTTATTTCCCTGGAAAAGGGAAAACGGGTGACCTGCCTCCCCGAAAGTTTGTCGCAGAAGAATACCATCCACTACTGCTAGCGGAGCTAAAGGAAGTAAAGTTAACAATCCTGATTGGCAAATACGCGATAGAACATTATCTAGGCGATCGCGTGAAGAAAAACGCGACCGAAACCATCCGCGCGTATTCTGAATATTTGCCAGTCTATTTCCCCGTCGTCCATCCCAGCCCTTTGAATTTCCGCTGGCAAAGGAAGAATCCTTGGTTTGAAGCTGAGACGGTTCCAGCGTTGCAAAGAGCAGTCGCAGATATCCTTAAATAACGAAAGGCCCACCCGAAGGCAGGCCTTAATTCTTTGTCTATGTTTGTGTTCGTGGACGGATTTCCTTGTCCGATCCAGGATGGATCGACTTGGGCCGCCACAACAGGTAAATATCTAACGATAGGCTCACATATCCCGCTTGGGGCAAGGATTCGCATCCTCCCTCCAAAGCCGTTCCATCCCCTGCCGCCACGTCATCGGCAC
>CADCPN010000048.1 GCA_902803375.1 uncultured Erysipelotrichaceae bacterium
AACAATCAAAGGAGATTGGGAGGCGCTTCGGATTGGTTGTTTAGCATTCATCCCTTCCCCGGAACGCCTCCCAATCCCCGGGAAGGGTTTTTCATATGCTTTTGGACGAACGACGGTCGAATCGATGACCGACGCCGAGCTCTCCGCCGCCATCGCGCTGCTTTCCGCGACATCGGCGAAGAGGGAGAAGGAAAAAGGCATGCGGGTGGACGCATGCCTTTGGCTTTCCCTTAGTTTTTCTTGATGGTGGTTCCGCCTTCTTGAATATGGCCGGTTACGCTGTGGGAGGAGACGATATAGGCTTCTGGGCCTTCAATCTGCTCAATGAGGTATTTCGCGGCTTCTCTGCCAAGGGCTTCGCTATTCTGGCAATAGGTGGTCATCTGAGGACGGAAGACGCGGGAGATGTTCGCGCCGTCGTAGCCGACAACGCCGATGTCTTCCGGAACCTTGATGCCCATCTGCCCAAGAGCGGTTAATCCGCCAAGGAGAGAGATGTCGTCGGGATAAAAAATGACGTCTGGCCTATCGGATAAGGCCATGAGCTTCTTGGTTGCGCGTCCGGTGGATTTGGGATCGTGGTAGACCGCTTCAAGGATGTAGTCCTTATTGACGGTTAGGCCGCATTCCTTCATGCCTTCGTAGAAGCCGGATAGACGCTTCTGGGTAACGTCGGTCTTTTCGCCATGGATGAAG
Source organism: uncultured Erysipelotrichaceae bacterium (assembly GCA_902803375.1). Taxonomy (GTDB): domain Bacteria; phylum Bacillota_I; class Bacilli_A; order RFN20; family CAG-826; genus Alloenteromonas. The sequence goes on from CADCPN010000048.1 coordinate 697, forward strand.
GCGATCTTCTTATAGCCGAGGGAAGCGACATAATTAACGAGCTTGATATAGCCCTCCACGTTATCGGACATGATGGAGGTGGCGCTGGAGAAGGAGTAGTCGATGGTGACAACGGGCAAGGAGGAGGCAACGAGTTCAACGATCTCAGGATCGGTGAACTTCTCGGAGACGATGACGACGCCGTCCGTATTGCGGAACTTGGCAATTTGGAGATAGCTCATCTTGTGGCTTGGGTCTGGGGAGAGGAAGGTGATGGCATAGCCATGGGACTCCGCCTCGCTCTTGACGGCCTCAAGGACGCTGGAGAAGTATTCGTGCTTCAAGCCACCATCTTTAGTCTTGTCGTTGAAGATGACACCGATGGAATATGACCTCTTCATCTTGAGAGCCTGGGCGTAAACGTTGGGGACATAGCCCATTCTCGCCGCGACCTTCTTGATGCGGGCGGTGGTCTCTTTGCTTAACTCCCGAGAGTCGTGCAATGCCTTACTTACGGTTGCTGCGGAAGTATGGCATTCCTTTGCGATGTCCTTTAACTTAACCATTGCTTTACCTTCTTAAACGATTTCGTCACTTCATTATACACGTGAAATTTCAAAAAACTCCACTCTTTTCCTTAAGGAAAAAGAAAAGGCTTTGCCGTGGGGAATTAATAGCGGTAAAAGAGGCGTTGTGGAGGACAGCGAAAAAGTTTCGTTTTTTGGCTACCTATCGTCAAATGTCGTGATGCAAAAACCACCGTTTCCCTGCAAATAATGCAAAACGGTGGTTGATTTACCGTAAAAACGATGCGGATTGTTCTGCGAATCGTCTAGGTAAGAACGTCAAGAAGTAGAAAAGTGATCTTTCCACCTGTCACCCCGGTGTTGTCCTGGGTTAGCCTGATTCCTACTTGAGGAAACTTTAAGGATTAATAAGCCTTGGCGAAGTAGACGACGTGATCAGCCGGCTTGCCATCAAGCGGGCAGGTGTCGCCATAGAGCTTTTCGTTGAACGGCATGCAGCGAGCGGTGCCGCCATTGGTGTACTCTTTGACCTTCATCTCGAGTTCGGTGTCATCGTGCCAGAGTACGCGGGCATATCCGCCCTTGTCGAGGATGGCCTTAAGCTCTTCCCAACTGTTGGCGGTAGTGATGTGGGCATCGAGGAATTCCTTGGCTTTTAGGTACATGCCCTTCTGGATTTCCTTGAGGATTTCCGGAATCTGCTCAATGGCGTCGACGGGGACGATGTCCTTCTCGCCGTTATAACGCTTAGCAATGGCAAGATTGCCCTGTTCTAGATCACGCGGGCCAACCTCAATGCGTAGAGGGACGCCCTTCATTTCCCATTCGGCAAACTTCCAGCCAGGGGTCTTGTCGGAATCGTCGAGCTTGACGCGGATGCCAAGCTTCTCGAGCTCGGCTTTGATCTTTACGCACTTCTCCATGACGGCTGGGACCTTATCGCCGCGGATTGGGACGATGACGACCTGGATCGGAGCGACTGCCGGCGGGAGGACAAGGCCATTGTCATCGCCGTGGACCATGATGACGGCGCCAAGAAGACGGGTGGAGACGCCCCAAGAGGTCTGATGCGGGGTGGCTAGTTTCTGATCGCGGCCGAGGTAGGTGATGTCGGCAGCCTTGGCGAAGCCGGTGCCAAGATAGTGGGAGGTGCCAGACTGAAGGGCCTTTCCATCTGGCATAAGAGCCTCGATGGAGTAGGTCGCGACAGCGCCGGCGAATTTCTCGTGTTCGGTCTTCTGGCCCTTAACGAAGGGGATGGCGAGAAGTTCGGTTCCGATGGAATCGTAGATATCTAGGAATTCCATGGCGTTCTTTCTGGCTTCAGCCTCGTTCTCGAAGAGGCAGTGTCCTTCCTGCCAGAGGAATTCAGAGCCTCTGAGGAACGGACGGGTGGTCTTCTCCCATCTGACGACGGAGCACCACTGGTTATACATCTTCGGGAGGTCGCGGTAGGACTTGACCTGCTTCTTGAAGAGTTCGGAGAAGAGAATCTCGGAGGTCGGACGGATGATAAGCGGATCGGTGAGTTGCTCGCCGCCGCCGATGGTCGCGACTAGGCACTCCGGGGCAAAGCCCTCGACGTGCTCTTTCTCCCTGGCAAAGAGAGATTGCGGGATAACCATCGGAAGATAGACGTTCTGAGCCCCCTTGGCCTTGAACTTACGGTTGCAGAAATTCTCTATCTCTTCCCAGATAGCATAGCCATAGGGTAGGTAATCGATGAATCCCTTAACGTTGGTATAGTCCATGAGTTCTGCTTTGCGGCAGACGTCGGTGTACCACTGGGCGAAGTCAACTTCGCGGCTGGTGATTGCATCGTTCTTGTTCACTTGATTTGCCATAAATTTGACACCTTTTCTCTATTTGAGCCTTCCTAATATACGCTTACCCACGCGTCATGTCTTTCAACTTTTTCACGCTCTTTGGCGGAAGAGGCATGATCATCGGATCATAAGGGGCGAAGGATTCTGAACTAATCAGTTCAATCTTGGAGTTGACAATGAGTCCGATGCTAGCCCATCCTTCGATGTCGGTGGCGATGATTGGCTTATTGTATTTAAGCAGTCTTTCCGGCAAGGCGTGGAGCTGCGAACGGACTTTGGCGTCCATTTCGTTGGCGCTTCCCGCAAAGCGGAATCCGCAGACGAAGAAGTCGTAGGCGGTATAGACGGAACTTGGCAATCCAAGCTCGCCTTCGTTAAGCTGGAGGGCGACCTGATAGCCTTTGGCTCTGATGGCCTTCATATCCTGGATGATGTCTTCCGGATTCTCCTTTGGGAGATGGCTCTTAACATCGGATTCGTTGAAGAGGAAGACGATGTGGGCCTGCTTGGCTTTGGAAAGCCTACCGAAGGTCATGAGCATGTAGCCTCGTTCCTCGGTTCGAACCGGGAAGAAGAGCATCTGCGAATCATCAAGTCTTTCGTTAACAAAGATCGGCAAGGTGTTCCTGGCGATTGTGGAGAATAGGGCTTCTCCATCATCGGTCCTGGAGGCGTAGTCCTTAAGCTCCTCGATGTTATCGAAGTAGGTTTCCTTCGGCTCAGCCTTGGTGAGGTAGCCGATGGTCTTCTCTTCTTTGACGGAGTAGATCGGACGGAAGTAGTAGTTAAGCTTCTTCTCGTTGATGATGCGCTCAACCTCGGTACGGTAGCTTGCATCGTTAAGAGGAGATAAGGATTCCCTTCCCTTCTCGTAAAAGAGGATGGATTCCTTGGAATCGAATGCGATCTGCGCGGTCTTCCTAGACTGCTCGATGACGGACTCGCCATCGCCAGAAAGCCTTCTATGCCAGACGACGCCGACTTTGGTATCAAGCAAGGACGTGTATCCGTTTAAGGATAGGTACTTGTTGATGCTGGCTAAGCCTGACTTCACTAGATACAAAGCCTTGGGCCTATCGTTGATTCTCGTATCGGTGAGGACCAGCTCGTTGCCGGAAGCGGAGATGAGGTATCTTCTTCCTTCAATAAGAGGGGCAAGGGCGTTCTTCAGCTGATTGAAGATGATCGGATCGATCTCCTTGTCCTTATCTTGAATCTTCCTGTATTGGAAACGGTAGCAGGCGGTGATGCCTTTTCTGCCGCTGGAGGTGATCGCGGCGCTTAATTGCTTCGCATTGCTTAGGCCGTGATTCTCGTTTCTCCCCTTGGTGCCGGCTGTCATGTACTTAAGCAAGAAGCTCTGAAGGTGGATGACCTGCTTCTTGTAATCGACGTGCTCTACCTGAAGAAGGGAGAAGTACTGTTTTCTTTGATGGTGGACGGTGACGTCGCATTCTAGATAATCCGGGGATTCGGTTTTGGCGTCTGCCACCGAATTGACCCATTGGATGACCTTCTTTTGCTCCGTGACGGGGAACTGCGCATAGAAGTTGCCTAGGCTAAAGGACCTGACGTTGCCTAGGTCGCTGACGTTGAAGTACTTAACCGTGTTATTGGGGATATCGATGATGAAGACGCGGACGGAGTTGCTTTGATCGGCAAGCTCTTTCTTATAACGTTCTTGCCTCTTCTCGTGGGCGAGGAAGGAAATCGTCAGCACGAGGATGACGAGTAAAAACACCAGCCCGACTAGGTAGATGGGCAGATGTGCGTGGATATTGTTGATGATTCTGTCGCCCATAACTTTCAAATATTACCACATATTGGGCCGGCTAGGCATCCTCTTAGAGGATGGTCATTTCTTCGCTATCAAAGGTTTGACGCGCCTATTCCCGAACAAAATCAAATTGCTAGAGTAGCCACGTGATGATAAGATTAGCCTCGCGACGGAGAAGTACCCAAGTGGCCGAAGGGGGCAGTTTCGAAAACTGCTAGTAGGGTCCGCCCTAGCTGGGGTTCGAATCCCCACTTCTCCGCCA
>CADCPN010000049.1 GCA_902803375.1 uncultured Erysipelotrichaceae bacterium
CACGAAAGGCATGCGCGGCCGTCCTCGCAAGAATAAGCTTGTGGTCAGGGAAGAGGATTAATAGTACAAAAGCCCTTAAAACTCAGAATAATTCGATATTTTATTCGAAAAAATCCTGATCTTTGCCAAATGTTTCAATATAGCGGCGTTCATCGAATATAATTTATTTCGTTAATCAAAAAGGAGAAAAAAGCATGGAAAACACCAAGATTAAATGGACTATGGCGGATGGAAGATACATCCCTTCCCTTGGCCTAGGATTCTGGCAGGTTTCCAAAGAGGACGCCGCGAGGGTCGTCAAGGAAGGCTATGAGGTTGGCTATCGTCATTTCGACACCGCCATCGCCTATGATAACGAGACGGAAATCGGCGAAGGGCTTGCTGCTCTTCCCTGCCCAAGAGAAGAGGTTTTCGTTACCTCTAAGATCCCCGCCCAGATCAAATCCTATGAGGAAGCGAAGAAGGCCATCGACGAATCTTTGGATAGACTTGGACTCGACTATCTTGACCTTATGCTTATCCATGCTCCGAAGCCTTGGAGCGAGATGAGAGACCCGAATAAGCCCTATCGTTATGAGAAGGAGAATGCCGAGGTCTTCAAGGCCATGATCGAAGCTCAGAAAGAGGGGAAGATCAAAAGCATTGGCGTCTCTAACTTCACCGTCTCTGATTTGGAGTCTCTTATCGAGAAGACCGGCGTCGTTCCCGCCGTTAACCAGATTCCCTGCTATATCGGCCATATTGAGGAAGACGTCTTCGCCTTCTGCAAAGAACGCCGCATCCTCATCGAAGGGTATTCTCCTTTGGCCACCGGTCAGCTCGTTGATCTCCCTGCAATTAAAGAACTTGCAAAGAAGAAGGGCGTCACTATCCCGCAGCTATGCATCCGCTTCGTCTATCAGCTTGGCGCCTTGCCGCTTCCAAAGACCACCCATAAGGAATATATGGAATCCAACGCGAAGATTGACTTCGCCTTCACCCCTGAGGAGATGGAGTTCCTAAAAGGTGTCGCCTTCACTAGGGTTCCGGGCAAAAAGAAGTAATACATGTAGCTGTTTTTCACAAAAACAAGCAAAGAAAAAACTCCGAAGAAACGCGGAGCTTTATTCGTTTTCTTGCCCTGATTACTTCTTAATGAGAACAAGAATGCCATCGACGATCATAAGAGCGCCGGTGACGTAGAAGATGACGTTGACGACGGTAGCGTTCCAGCCCCAGTTGAGGCCGAGGGACAAGCAAATGAGCGCAATGCCGAGAACGAGGTCGAGAACGGTAACGATGATGTTGCCTTTCTTGGTGATTCCCTGGATGCCGGCGGCAAGGAGAAGGATGCCGAGGATGAGGAACGCGAGCCAGACGAGGGTCCACGCGAACACGATCATCAAGATACCGACGACGAGTTCGACGACGCCAACGGTAACGGCGCCGGAAGTGAGAGCGAGAATGCCGAAGACAACGAGAACGATGCCCATGACGAGAACGACCCACTTCATGATGTCAGCGGCGGCACCGAAGCCACCGACGAGTAGCATAACGCCGATCACGATGCTGAGAATCGCATAGAGCAAAGAGGCATTGCTAAGTTTTGATTTTGCCATTTCTTTTATCCTTTCTAGATATTGTTATGACGCGATGTAGTTTAGTCCTCAATCATATTTTCTTCCATAGGAAGAATAACAAAATAAGGCCTTATTTCGGCCTTATTTGCGGAATATTGGGAAACGGTAGTCGATTTTAAAGCAAGTCGATTCCTTGTTCTTTTAGGCTTTCGACGTCTTCCTCCGGCCATAACGAGGATTGGATTTCCCCGATATGGGCCTTCTCTAAGAAGAACATGCAAAGCCTGCTTTGGCCAATGCCTCCGCCAATAGAATAGGGGAGAGCGGCGTTAACGATGGCTTTGCCGTAAGGAGTCTCCAATTTGGCCTCTTCTTTCTTGAAGGCGGCTTGCTTCTTGATGGAATCCTCATCGACGCGAATGCCCATAGAAGAAACTTCAAATGCGCAATCTAGGACAGGGTTATAAAGGATGATGTCCCCGTTAAGCGCCCAATCATCATAATCGCAGGCACGACCATCGTGCGGCTTGCCGTCTTTTAGGGGCCAGCCGATCTCTTCTAGGAAGTAGGCTTTCACCTCTTTTGCAAATACACGCTCCCTTTCTTTTCGAGAAAGAGAAGGGTATCTCGTCTCTAATTCCGAAGAGGTGATAAAGGTTATTTCATTCGGCAGCTTCTTTGAGAGGCCAGGATAGAGTGAATTGATTAGTTCCTCCTCTTCTTTGAGAACTCCGTAGATCTTTCTGACGGTGTCTTCGAGGGTAGCTTTGGTTCTATCATCTTTGGCGATGGCCTTTTCCCAATCCCATTGATCGACATAGAGGGAATGGAGGTTATCTAGGTCCTCGTCTCGGCGAATCGCGTTCATGTCGGTGTAGAGGCCTTTCCCAATGGGAAAACCATATTTGCCTAAGGCGTAACGTTTCCACTTTGCCAAAGACTGAACTACTTGGATTTCCTCTTTTCCGATGCTCTTAGAAGTGAAATGCACTTTGCGTTCAACCCCGTTAAGATCATCGTTGAGGCCGGAGGATTTCTTTACGAATAAGGGCGCGGAGACGCGAGTCAAAGAAAGAGCGTCGGCGAATTTCTTCTGGAAGGTGTCTTTTATCTTCTTGATGGCAAGTTGGGTGTCGTAGACGCTGAGCTTGCTTTTGTAGTTGGTGATATCGTAAGTCATAGGAAATGCAAATATTCTCGCTTTCAGTTGGAAATGTGCAATAAAAAGGCGAAGCAATTAGCCTTGCTTCGCCTTGCGGTTCATCTTTTTTGGCAATTGTGATGATATCGGCTTTGATAGCGAAGAACGCCTTCACGATTTCGGGTGTTCAAAAAAGTCCGCGTACGATATTGAATTTTCCTTTCTAATGGATGCTTTTACTTTTGAGTAGACAGTCTTTAGCGGGATTCAGAAAAAAGGGAAATCTGATGGCAAATTATGGCTACCCATGCGGAGGCGGAAAGTTTGCTCGCAAAACTTTGCTTTGCGGAAATCTGGTTTCATTGTTTCCAATTTTGTTTGGCTGACGGCCTAGTGGCGAAAGCATAACCATTCGTTGCCGAAAAACTTTCGAGATTCAAAAAGAGAGAATAATGCGGAAAACAATTACTCTTCTCGTGGCGATAGCGAAAGGGTTTCGAAAGGTAACATCGGGGAAAGCGACATGAAGAATGACAAAAAATGGCAGTTTCCACAGGCCGCCTAATAGAAGAATTCTGTCACTTATTCTTGGAAGAAGGATCTTTGGCAAGAAGGGCATCCCAACGTTTGAAGTCTTCGTCAGAAGGGGTGAAGACATAGGGGATGTTACGCCCGATTTCGTTGTAATCGAAACCATTGCCAACAATGTATTTATCGACGGTCATAACCTTGCCAACATAGTCAAGTTTAAGGTTGCATTGTCTTCTAGCTTGCTTGTCAACGAAAACAGCGACTTTGATATCTTTCGGCTTGTATTTGTTCCAAAGATAGTTCTTTAGGTAGCTGATGGAAAGGCCGGTATCGACGACGTCTTCGACGATGACGATGGTTCTATCTTTTGGATCGAAAGTCATGTCTTTCAACAAGGTGACTTTGCCTGTCGTGGAGGTTCCTTCGTAGCTAGAAATGTGAATATAATCGACAATTACTGGAATTTTGACATACTTCATCATACCGATGAGGAAGGTCATTGCCCCTTTCATTACACAGAGGAAAATCGGACGTTTCTCTTCGTTTTTCAGATCCTCACTGATCTCTTCGCCTACTTTTTTGTAGGAAGCTTCAATCTGCTCGGCGTCCATTATGATCTCGCGCATTGGTAAATCTCCTTTTGTTAAATTTGTCGTCGGTCAATTAATTTACGATAGCCATCGAAATATAAAAAATCTAGACGGTAAGCCTTTGTAACCGTTTTCATGAACATTGACCTTCCATTAGCGCTTTTTTCAAGCGAAAATAAACGCGTCGTTATTCTCCGCGTTCGTATAATTGCCAGATTGGTGGAAAGTTTCTACGTTGGACCGTAATCCAACACTACGAATGGGAATCAAAAAGAATCGTTATCCGACCTTTTTGCATTTTCATAGTTTCCTCCCAATATTCAGCGGTTTGCGGACAGGCTGAATCGACATGAAGGAGAAAACATGAATAAATGTTTTAAAGTCGTTCCCCTAGTTCTTGCTTCCGTCGCCATGCTCGCCGGATGCGGTTCGGATTCTGCTTCGAACTTCAAGGCTGGGTTCATCCTCGTTGGTGATGAGACCGAAGGTTACAGCGAGGCTCACATCAATGGCATCAAAGCCGCTGCCAAAAAGCTTGGCATCCCGGAAGCCAATCTCATGTGGAAAAAGAAGGTTGAGGAAAACGAAGCCGTCACCACCGCTGGCAAAGATCTTATCGCCAACGGCGCCAGCCTCGTCATCTCCAACTCTTATGGTCACCAGGATTACATGAAGGACCTTGCTGACAGCTATCCTGATCAGCAGTTCGTCTCCATGACTGGCGACTATGCCGCCATCTCTGGCGCTTCCAATTTCAAAAACGCATTCACCAACATCTATGAAGCCCGTTATGTCTCCGGCATCGTCGGCGGCATGAAGCTAAAAGAACTCATTGATGCCGGTACCATTACCGCTGATGACGCCAAAGTTGGCTATGTCGGCGCTTATTCTTATGCCGAAGTCGTCTCCGGCTATACCGCCTTCTTCCTTGGCGTTCGCTCCATCGTCCCAACCGCGACCATGGAAGTCATTTACACCAACTCCTGGTTCGATGTCACCAAGGAAGCCAACACCGCTGAAACCCTTGTTAACGATGGCTGCCACCTTATTGGTCAGCACGCTGACTCCACCGGTGCTCCGTCCAAATGCGAAGACATGCTTAAGGCTGGCAAGATCTGCTATTCCGTCGGCTATAACGTCGATATGAGAAGCGTCGCCCCCAATGCCGCACTCACCTCTGCAACCAATAACTGGGAAGTTTATTACGAGTATGCGATGAAGTCCGCCATGAATGGCAACGTCATCGCCACTGATTGGTCCAAAGGCTATGCCGATGGCGCCGTCGGCATCACCGATCTAGGCAATCAGGCTGCCAAAGGCACCGACGCAGCCGTCAAGGCGGCCGAAGATGCCCTTAAGGCCGGCACCCTCCACGTCTTTGACACCTCCAAGTTCACTGTTGATGGCGAAGTCGTCACCAGCAAAATGTTTGATCTCTCCTATAAAGATTGGGCCAAAGGTGGAGATGAAATCTATCACGGAAACACCGTCGAGACCGTCAAGAAAGACGGCGATGTCAGCTACATCGAGGAATCCGTGGCTCGTTCCGCCCCGTATTTCGACCTCCGTATCGATGGCATCACCGAGAAGAAGTAATTTCTTCTAATTTCAAAATCTAGGGAGGGCGAGGAGACTCGCTCTCCCATTCTTCGTTTTTATTGGAGGTCTTTATGGGCAATAGAATCCGATTGCACCACATTAGCAAAAGATTCGGCGAGGTCTTGGCGAATAACGACGTCAACCTCACGATTCTCCCGGGAGAAATCCTTTCTCTTCTTGGCGAAAACGGCTCAGGAAAAACCACGTTGATGAATATGCTTTCTGGCATCTATTTCCCGGATGCCGGCCGCATTACCATCAACCATGAGATTGTTAGGATCTCCTCCCCGGCTGATGCATTTGCGCATGGCATCGGCATGGTTCATCAGCACTTTAAGCTTGTGGATACCTTTACCGCGGCTGAGAACATTATCCTTGGTTTGCGTGAAGGCTTTTTCATTAACAAGAAGAGCGTGAATGAGAAGATCACGGCCATCGCCGCCCGCTACGGCTTCCATATCGATCCCAATAAAAAGGTCTATGACATGTCGGTCAGCGAAAAGCAGACCGTTGAGATTGTCAAATTGCTTTATCGCGGTGTCGATACTTTGATTCTCGATGAGCCCACCGCTGTTTTGACGCCCCAGGAAATCGATCATCTCTTCAATGTTCTCCGCGCCATGAGAAAAGACGGCAAAACCATCGTCATCATCACCCATAAACTCAATGAGGTCCTTTCTCTTTCTGACCGCGTCGCGGTACTAAGAAAAGGGGAGCTGGTGAACCTCTTCGATACCAAAGACGCAACGGAAGAGCTGCTTACCGACGCGATGGTTGGCGAGCACGTCGTTCTCCATATTGATAGGGCAGAGCCAAGCAAGAGAAAGCAAAGAATTATCGTCTCTCACCTCACCACCTATAACGAAGAGCACGTTAAGACCCTCGATGATGTCTCCTTTGATTGCTATACCGGAGAAATGGTTGGCATCGCGGGAATCGGTGGCTCGGGACAGAAGGCGTTGCTAGAAGCTATCTCCGGCCTTCAGAAGTGTGAACCAGGATCCTCCATCATGTTCTCTAACGGTGACTTGATGGAAGAACTCGTCGGGAAGTCGCCGAAGGAAATCAAAGACCTTGGCGTTCGTTTGGCCTTTGTTCCGGAAGATAGATTAGGCATGGGCCTAGTTGGCAACTTCGGCATGATGGGCAATATGCTTCTTCGTTCCTACGAAAACGGCAAAGGACCGATCCTTCATACCAAAGAACCGACGCAGACCGCCAAAGAGGTTAAGGAAGGCCTATCGGTTCTCACCCCCTCAATCGATACTCCTGTTAGAACCCTTTCTGGCGGCAATGTCCAAAAAGTGTTGCTTGGCAGAGAGATTGCTACTTCCCCGAGATTGCTATTAACCGCATATGCGACCCGCGGACTTGATATCAATACTTCCTACCTCATCTATAACATCCTCAATGAGCAGAAGAAAAACGAGGCCGCCATTCTCTACGTTGGCGAAGACCTCGACGTCTTACTTGCCTTAACTGACCGCATCGTCGTCTTATGCGATGGCAAGGTCAGCGGCATCGTGGATTCGAGAACCACGGATAAGAAGACCGTTGGCCAATTGATGGCGAAATTCGAGAAGCAGGAGGAGCAAGCCCATGAATGAAGAAGAAAACAAGAGCTTAGAAACGGTAGTCCCTTCTGAATCAGAAAGCGAAAAGAAGAAGGGCATGTCTTCTTTCTTTGCCTCTATCAAAACGAAATTCGTTAAAAAGGATAATGCCCCTTCTGATGAACTTCCTCGTGACAAGAGAGAGCCTCTCATCCGCATCGCCAAGCGCAATAACGTTACTTGGAAGACAAAGCTGATCGCCGGCTTATCTTGTGTTGGCACTGCCATATTGGTGTCCATCCTTTTCCTTTGGGCCATTTCCGGCGCGAATCCTTTCTCCATCATCGGAGCCATCTTCCAAGGAACCTTCGGCAACTCCATCAAGCTCTGGGCCGCGATCAAGGAGATTGTGATTCTTCTAGCGGTCGCCCTAGCCTTGCTTCCCGCCTACAAAATGCGTTTCTGGAATGTTGGTGGACAAGGCCAGATTCTAATTGGGGCATTGCTCACTGCCATCTGCATGCAATACCTTGGCGATAAGATGCCGAGCGCGCTCGTTATCATTTTCTCCATCATCTTCGCCGCTGTCGGCGGCGCACTTTGGGCTTATATCCCCGCTATCTTCAAGGCGAAATGGAATACGAACGAGACCCTCTTCACCTTGATGCTTAACTATATTGCCGTTTTGCTCGTTACCTTCTTCACCGATAGATGGAAAGGCCAAAAGAGCTCCATGGGTACCATCAATTCCAGCACAAAGTCCGGATGGCTTCCGACGCTGAAGCTAGGATCTGCCATCGATGGCAAGGTTCTGATTCCTTTGATCTTGGTCATCTTGCTCACCGTCTTTATGTATTTCTATTTGAGGAAGACGAAGCACGGCTATGAGATTGAGGTCGTGGGCGACTCCGTCTCCACCGCCAGGTATACGGGCATCCCTGTGCCTCATGTTATTCGCAGAACCTTAGCGATGTCTGGCTGCATCTGCGGTTTAGTCGGCTTCTTCTATGTTGCGGGATTCGACCATACGCTATCTGCAACCACCTCCGGCGGCTATGGCTTCTCCGCCGTTATCATCTGCTGGCTCTCTAACTTCAACCCCTTCGTCATGATCGGCTATTCCTCGTTGCTCATCTTCCTTGAGCAGGGCGGCCGCAACCTTTCCAACACCATGTACTACCAATATAGCGGCCTCAATGAATATTCCACCCAGCTTGCCGTCTTCTTGATCATCATCGCGATCATGCTTACCTCTTTCTTCATAAGGTACCGCCTTGTCTTTGCCAAAGACAACAAGGTAACCGTGAAAAAGGCGGAGCAATAGGAGGAGAGAGGTATGAATCAGCAAATCATCATTTGGATCTCCAATGCCATCGGGTTCGGCACCGTTCTAGGCCTTGCTTCTTTAGGCGAAACCACCAACGAGAAATCCGGACACCTGAACTTAGGCATCCCTGGCATCATGTATTTCGCCGCCATCGTCTCCTATATCTGCGTCATGAGCTATGAAAAAGGCAACGCTAGCCCCAATGCCTTCCTGGCCATCGTGATCGCAATACTCTCTGCCTTTGCCGTTGGCTCCTTCTTGGGGTTCATCTACACCCTTATCTGTGCCACCTTCAAATGCAACCAGAACGTCATGGGCTTGGCGATGACGACCTTCGGCGTCGGCTTTGGCAAGTTCCTTTCCAGCGCCTTTAAGCTCACCAACTACAAATTGGCCTTCACGGGTTCCTTGTTTAATGCGGCTATTCCGGGATTAAAGGATATTCCCTTTGTCGGCCCAGCCTTTTTCAACAATGGCTTCATGACCTACATCCTCATCGCCCTATGCGTGTGTGGGTATACCTTCTTTAATAAGACGAAGACCGGATTGAACCTGCGCGCGGTTGGCGAATTCCCGGCCACGGCAGACGCGGCGGGTATCAACGTCATGAAATATAAGTACATAGCCACGATTGTCGGCTGCGGCCTTGCAGGGCTCGCGGGCATGACCTATGTCATGGCCTATTCCCAGGGCCTATGGGCCACCAATAACGACATCGAGGCCATTGGATGGCTTGCCGTCGCCTTGGTCATCTTCGTTGTCTGGAAGCCGATCCATCTGCTTTGGGGCGCACCGCTATTCGGATTCTTCTATTGGGCTTACCTATATCTCCCAATGTTTTTCCCGGACATGGGCAGTTTCGTCGGCCTGGCCGATCTTTTGCAGATGCTCCCTTATGTCGTCACCATCATCATCCTTCTTTTTAACTCGATGCGAAAAAAGAGGGAGAACCAACCCCCGGCGAGTCTAGGAATTCCTTATTTCCGTGAGGAAAGATAAGGGAAAAACGATAGCTTTTCTCGATAAATGCAGTCTTTCTTATAGATAAGAGAAGAAATCTTGAAAACTTTGAAATTACTCGTTGCGTAGTTTGGGGGTGGATGCTATATTATTCGAGCGCAATTCCGTGCCCCGCGGATGCTTAGCTCAGCGGGAGAGCATCGCCCTTACAAGGCGGGGGTCGCCGGTTCGAAACCAGCAGCATCCACCAACCTTTATACAAAGGGCGGCGAAGGAAGAAACGCAAAAAGATCGGACGTGGGCGAATAGCGAAGTGGCCAAACGCGGCTGACTGTAAATCAGCTCCTTCGGGTTCGGTGGTTCAAATCCATCTTCGCCCACCA
>CADCPN010000050.1 GCA_902803375.1 uncultured Erysipelotrichaceae bacterium
AATACGCCTAAGATTCCGGGACGTATATGGCAAAAAGGGCGGCGACAGCTGAGTTATCGACCACCCGTTTGCAAATTAGGTTTTTTTTCATTAAACCGGCTTAATAAGACGGATTCTTTCAATTAAATCTGGAGAAACTTTCTGCGCTTGGCACTCCCCGCATCTTGCTCCACCACATTTATTCTTTGAAGTAACGTTTCGTTAAGAAATTGCCTCGACTTGAACGCAAACGGGCATTTTATTCATATTCGTTATCTTTGCATAAGCAAAGCCGATATACTCTCCTTGCAAGGGAAAATAGCCAAACTATAATTTTCAAGAAGTTTATAGAAAGGAGTTCTTCTATGAAGAATACCCCAAAAGTGATCCTGCTCGCCTCTATCGCGATGCTGCTATCCGCCTGCGGCGAGAGTGCTCCCGCCAATAGCTCCATCTCTATGGAGCCCTATACCCCAGAGCAGTATTTCAATGCCTTTAAATCCGCCAGCGAGAAAACTTCCAAAGCCAACGATATCCGCGTCTATACCCCGCATGCCAATGTGAAGCTTGGCATCGAGGAGAGTGGCTATGGCAAGTTCACTTCTTCTGGCAAACTCTATACCCGCGAAGGCGCCTTAAAAGAAAGCATAGACGCCTCGAATACCTCTACGGAAGAGGCTTCTATGAAAGAGAGCGAATCCCTTTCAACTAACGAAGAAACCCCGGAAACCGAAGAGGAGAAAGTTAAGGCGGATACCTATATCGAAACCGTCTCAGATTTCTTGGTTAACGTCGACCGCCTCCCCCTGGATCTGCGCCTACATAACACACAGGCGAAGAACAAGAAAGAGGAGTACGTCTCTTCCTTTGCGACCTCGATTGAAGACGTCGATCCCAAGATCTCCGCCAAATTTGGAAGCAATAAGCTCCCCAGCGTCTCCTCGGGGCTATCCATCTATAACGATAGGGGCACGACCTATGTCGACATGTCTGAGTTCTCCAGCCTTTTCTCCCTTATTGACTTAGGGGATGACGTCGACCTTAACGGTGGGAAAATCGCCTATGAATTCGATGCTGACGCCATCGCCAACCTTATTCCAAGCCTAAGCGATAACGACTCCATCCTCTCCTTTGATGAAGACGTCTATAACGAGACCGAAGAGCTTTGGAGTCTAAGAAACAACAACGAGATCTCCTTTAGCATCGTTGGCGAAGAGAAGCTTCTTGATTATTCGGTGAAGGCATACCGCAAATCCATCAATGTCGATGAGGCGAAAGGCTTGGACAAAATGGCCAAAGAAGGCGAAGTCGCTGCCTTCCAGACTGTGTTAGAAAAAGCGATCCTTCCTTTATTTGAATTTGATTCCGCTTCCTATGGCATCCGCTGGAATAAGGAAGGCTACATCGACTATTCCTACCAGTCTTTCCTCATCAGCAAGTTCGATGAGAAGAAGTTCTACGACTTCGTCACCGACTACGATGGCTCATTGTTATCAAAGTTCATCGACAAATATGGCGGCAACATCGAAATCGCCCCTGGCATCACTTTAAGCAAGATCAATGACCTCTTAGGCGGTATGGGCAAAAACCCGCAATACGTGGGCGATACCACCTCCTTCCTGCTCCCAAGCGGCGAGCTAAGCTTCTCCCTTGGCCTAGCCTATCAATATGAAGGCGATGACCTTGCCCCCAAGACCCTTAGCGATAAGGAAAAGGCCAAGTATAAGCTTGTTGAGAAAGACGACATTAACCTAGCTTTATAACCTATAGTTACCTATGCCCGTTTCCCGTGGATTCGGGCATTTTTCTTACTTTAAAAGCTTTTCGCAACTTTCAAAAAAGCGGATCTGCACCGGCTTTGCGTCTATGGAAAACAACGTTGAATAATTTACACAAATTGATTTGCGTAAAATTGATTTGTGTTAAAATATCAACGGAGGAAGAAATATGCCATTTGTTGGAAGAGAAGAAGAAATAAAGATCATTAAGCACGAGCTCTCTATGCCTAAATATCGCGGCGTTTTGCTCTACGGCCGCCGCCGAGTGGGCAAAAGTGAACTGATTGCCCATTGCCTTAAGGACGAAAGCCCCGCCAGAGTCATTTCCTTTGTCGGGACCAGGAGCGATTATTTCACTAACCTTTCTTTGCTCATCAATAGCCTTTCCTTTGCCTATAAGCTTCCCCTTTCCTTCGATAGCGTAGAGGATGCTTTGTCTTTTGTCTTTGAATCTTCGAAAAAGGAGAGAACGATCCTCGTCATGGATGAATTCTCTTATCTTAGGGATAGCTATCCTAGCATTGATAGCGTCTTGCAAAAGCTTATCGACTCGAATCAGAAGGAGAGCGACCTGAAGCTTATCGTTTCTGGCTCCCTCATTACCATCATGATGCACCTCATCGATAAAGACGCCCCTCTATACGGTCGTTTTCATGCGATCATCCATCTATTGCCGCTAGATTATCTTGATGCGGCAAAGATGCTGCCTAACCGCAGCAATGAAGAGAGGGTTTTCCTCTATAGCATTTTCGGCGGCGTGCCTTTCTACCTTTCCTTGATCGATGAAAAGGAAAGTGGTGAAGAAGCATTGCTTCGCCTTGTCTTCTCCAGAAACTCCGTCTTGGAGGGGGAAGTCGACTTGCTCTTGCAAGGCGAGATCAGCAAGATGGAGAACGCCGTCAGGGTCTTCTCTTTCTTAAAATCCGGAAGCAAGAGCTACAAAGATATCAATGCCTTCCTCTCGAATGGGAAAAGCGGCAATTCGGCAACGTATATCCTTGATAAACTCACTTCGGCAGGCTTGCTGGAGAAGGAAGTGGCCATCAACCAAAAAGAGAAAAGGAATGCCCTTTATCGCATTGCCGATCCCTTCCTTAGGTTCTATTACGCCTATGTCGTTCCTAATCGCAGCACCTTTTTGATAGCCAGCCCCAAAATGGTATATGAGGAATGCTTTAAGGAGGAAATCCTTAGCAAATACATCCCTCATTCCTTCGAGAACATCTGCAAAGAGTTCCTCATCCGCGAGAATCGCCTTGGGAAATTCAAACCTCTTTTCCTGGAGTTCGGCAGCCTTGCTTTGACCTATAAAGACAAAGATAGCGGCGAAATCTATAGCGGTGAATTCGACGTCGTGGGAAGGAATAAGCTCGGCTATGTCGACTTCGAATGCAAATACCTATCCTCCCCCATCGATGATAATGTCATCGATGACGAGAGGGCTTGCGCGAAGAAACTAGGCGACCCTTTCGTGGATTTTGCCTTCTTTAGCAAAGAGGGCTATTCCGGGAAGGGAACCCAATACAAGGTTTATTCCTTATCTGACATATATGCAGGATTAGATAGATAGAAATTAGTTACACAAAATTATTTGCGTAAAATGGATTTGCGTAACTTTTCTTTTTTTGCCTTTCTATTTTGAAAGTTGTCTTCCTTTAAAAAGGAATACCCCTTTGATTCAAGGAGGTTTGGGCTTAGAATAGGCCTCGTTCGATGAATAGGAGCAGTAACGCCTCCTCTACCCTTACAGGAACTTGTGGATATTGAGACCCCAGGAAGGCAAGAGGCGCGAATTCGCCTAGGAGAACGTAGGGGAGACCCTGCCCAATGGTCCTGGTTAAAGGCCGTTAAAAGAGCTTCTAAGGCTTAGGGGATAGCCCCTATCGATTGTTATCGCCCTTAGAGGAAGCAGGATGGCACCGCGGGTAAAGGGTTACCCGTTCCTAGCAGCCACCCTTTTTTATTTTTATAGGAGGAATTAAAACAATGTTGGATCTCATTGAATTAGCTGGGCTTACCAGCAAGAAGGCAAAAGAAGAGCTCTCCCTTCTAAATGACCAGACTGGCCTCGACGCCTTCTACGCGAAATATCTCTCCAAGAAAGGCGAGATCAGGATGCTTCTCTCCCACATGAAGGAAGTCGTCGCCGAGAAGAAGAAAGAAGCCGGCGAAGCCGTCAACAAAGCCATGGGCGAAGTTAGCGCGGCCTATGAGCAGAAACGTGCCAAGCTTGAAACCGAGAAGCTCGCCAAGAGGTTGGAGGAAGAGAAGATCGACATCACTCTCCCTGGCAGAAAGCTCACAACCGGAAGAATCAATCCCTATTATCAGATCATCGATGAAGTCACCGATATCTTCCTAGAGATGGGATATGAGGTAGTCGAAGGGCGCGACGTCGAAACCGATCACTTCAACTTCGAGCTCCTTAACGTCCCCAAGGACCATCCTTCCCGCGACATGCAGGATACCTTCTACATCAGCGATGAGCTTCTTCTCCGCACCCAGACCAGCGCTGCCCAGGCCCACACCATGTGCGAAAGAAGCGCCAACCCCAGGCCCATCCGCATGATTTGCCCTGGCAAAGCCTATCGCCGCGACGATGACGATATGACCCATTCCCACCAGTTCGCCCAGATCGAAGGCCTCGTCGTCGATAAGAACATCTCCATCGCTAACCTCAAGGCCACCCTCGAGCTCTTCGTTAAGAAGATGTTCGGCGAGAAAAGGGAGATCCGCCTTCGCTCCTCTTATTTCCCCTTCACTGAGCCTAGCGTTGAAGTCGACGTCTCTTGCTTTAAATGCGGAGGCAAAGGCTGCGCGACCTGCAAAGATACCGGCTGGATCGAGATCCTTGGTGCCGGCATGGTCAACCCGAAGGTCCTGCAATCCTGCGGTTACGATCCGAAGCAATGGAGCGGCTTCGCCTTTGGCGTCGGCGTCGAGCGCGTCGCCATGCTCCGGTATGGTGTCGACGACATCCGCCGCTTCTATACCAACGACACCCGCTTCCTCAAGGACTATAGCGGCAAGTAATTAGAAGGTATTAACACAATGAAAGTTTCTTATTCTTGGCTATCCAAGCTCGTGGATCTCTCTTCCACCACTCCCGAGCAGCTCGCTGACAAATTCACCTTTGCTGGCGCGGAGGTCGAAGGCATCTCTTTCCTAGCTTCTGGCACCAACTTAACGATTGGCCACATCCTTTCTTGCGATGCCCATCCTGACTCCGACCACCTCCATATCCTACAAGTCGATGAGGGGCAATATGGCGTCCACCAGATCGTCTGCGGCGCCCCCAATGCCAGAAAAGGACTCAAGGTCATCGTCGCTAGGGAAGGGGCGAAGCTTCCGGGAGGCGAAATCAAGCCCGCCACCATCCGCGGCGTTGCCTCCGATGGCATGTGCTGCTCGCTTCTAGAGCTAGGCGTTGACCCAAAATCCCTCTCCGATTATCAAAAATCCGGCATCGAGGAACTCCCGGTAGACGCCCCAATCGGTACCGATGACGTCCTTGGCTACCTTGGTCTAAACGATGCCATCATCGATCTTGACCTCCTCCCGAATAGGCCTGACCTCTACGCCATCAATAACGTCGCTAGGGAAGCCGCTTGCCTCCTTGATAAGAAGGTCAATATCGCCTCCCCGAAAGATCTTCCTCATGTTAAGGAAGAATTCGTCGTTGGCTCAAAGACCTCCAAGTGCCCGCTATTTTCCGCACGCGTCTATCGCAACGTCAAAAACGGCCCTTCCCCAAAGTGGCTTAAGGATATTCTCCTTGCCGAAGGTCTCCGCTCCATCGACAAGATCGTCGATATCGGCAACTACGTCATGCTCCTTACCGGGCAGCCGCTCAACATGTATGACCTAGATAAGCTAGAGAAGAAAGAGCTCATCGTCCGCGATGACCTGCAAGGCGAATTCCTCGCCATGGACGGCAATTCCTATAACCTAGTTCCAGGCGACCTCGTCGTTACCTCTAACGGCAAAGTCGCTTGCCTTGCCGGCATCATGACCGCCGATGGGGCCAAAATCGACGAGAATACCAGAAACATCGTCGTCGAAGCCGCTTACTTCGATTATGCCTCTATCCGCCATACCTCTAACCGCATCGGATTGTCTTCTGATTCCTCTTCCCGTTTCTGCAAGGGCATCAACCCCCACCAGAGCGAGTACGTCCAAGAAGTCGTCGCGGAGCTGCTTGGCTCCCTATGCGAGGTCAAGGAATCCTCTGCCACCTATGCCTATGACACCCTCGATCATTCCCCAAAACTCATCAAGACCTCTTTACGTTACCTCAATGGCCGATTAGGAACCTCCTTCTCCGAAGAAGAAATCCTTTCTGTCCTTGCTAGGGACAACATGAAGCTTCTTGAGGATGAGAATGGAAACTACACCTTCCAAATCCCTAGCTTCCGCATCGATATGGATGGCGAAGCTGACCTTAGCGAAGAAGTCATCCGAATCCTAGGTTACTCTAACGTCGTCTCTAAGCTCCCCTATAGCGAGCTTGCCCTTACTGGCTTAACCGAGTCCCAGCAAAAGGAGCGCGACATCAAGAAATTCCTCCTCTCCTCTGGCATCTCCGAAGTACTTACCTATACTCTCGTCTCCAAGAAAGATGATGAGGAGTTCAAGATCCTCAACAAGGATGAGCCCTATGCCCTTCTTAACCCGATGAGCGAGGATAGGGAGGTCGTTCGCACCAACTTGATGCATTCTCTGCTTGAGTCGCTAAGCTATAACGTCAACCATCAGAATGCCGACGTCCTCTTCTTCGAATCTAGCGATATCGACTCCCCTTCCTATAAGGGAAGGCACCTCGCCGTCGCTTTGACTGGTCTTGTCAAAGAGCAGGGCAGGCTCTCTGCTCACGCTGCAGATTTCTACGATGTTAAGGGCCTTTTGGAAGGAATCATGGACATCCTGGGGCTTGGCTATAACCGTATCCAGGTCGTGCCGTGGTCTTTAGGTGGCGAGGAGCTCCATCCTGGACGCAGCGCAGAAATAGTCATGGGCAAGAAGCTTCTTGGCTACCTTGGTGAGCTTCACCCTCTCGCTTTGAAAAAGTATGGCCTAAATAATGCCGCCGTCATGGAGCTTGACCTTAGCGCCCTTCTAGCAATGAAGGTCAGCCCGGTTAAAGCCTCCATCCCGGCTAAGTTCCCCTACGTCACCCGCGACCTTGCCTTCTTGGTCAACAAGGAAGTCACCTTCGAAGCGATCGCAAAAGAGCTAAAAAAGGCCGACAAGCTTATCACTAGTGTCGAGGTCTTCGATATCTACACCGGCAAAGGCATCGTCCCTGGCAAGAAATCGATGGCCATCAAGCTGACTCTTCTTGATGAGACTAAGACACTGACCGACGCGGAAACTGAAGCCGCGATGAAGAAAGCCATCCTCACCCTTGCCACCAAGTTTGGCGCGGAGATAAGAGGATGAGGATCTACCGCAACTCCATCGCTCCGGGCAAACCCCTAGAGCTTGATGAGGATATCTGCTTATCTAAGCGCGACTTCTCTTCCACCTATCCTCTTCTTGACATCAAGAGGGCCCACATCGAGGGCATCCTTGAGAAGGAGGAGGGCAACTTCCTCACGGCCAATTGCCTTATCGAGGCCCTTGTCACCCTAGCCGATGCCAGGACCGGCAAGCCATTTGATTATCAAATCTCCGTCGACGATATCTATGATTTATTGGAATCCGCGGAAGAGGATGGCGATGGCTATATCTTCCCTGGCAATGGAATTGAGCTAGATGACTTCGTCTTCGCGGTCATTAAGTCCAATATACCCCTAGCCCCGCATGCGGAAGATTCCCTTCTCCCTGAAAACGGAGAGGGCTATTCCGTCTACGAAGAAGGTAGCGCTATGGATACCCCAGAAGAACCTAACGCCTTCGCTAGCATCCCCGACGACTACTTCGAAAAGAAATAACTCCTTTAGCCAGCAAGGAAACCCTCCTGCTGGCATTTTTTATGCAAGAAAATATAGAAGTAGAACGATTTCTACTTTTGTATCTTTATTTTCATTTTTAAGAAATAGGTAATAAAAATTTTTCCTAGAACTATATTCTTGCTACATGCGTATAGGGAGTAACCAAATTGTTGCGTAAATGACGACGGAGGAGTCATCCTTTCCTTACTCCCCTATGGGTCGCGCCGGAGTGCGAAAAAGCAGGATTCCTAGCACAATCATTTTGCCACAAACATTGGAAAGGAGTCCGGCGTGGATTCTTAGTGAATTGCCTAAGGGCGCGTTAGAAGGAGGCGACGACCTCGCGTCGGTCCCTGCTTTTTAGATGTTTTCGGATCAAAAACCATAGGGATGATATCCTTAATCATTGCCTTAACGATAACCTCGTCGAGCTCACTGACTTCTTTGCTGCTGCCCCAATTTCGTTCTCATATGCTCTACCCATACACCCAGTTTGGCAAAGACCATAGCCTTGTCCTAAAATACAATAGAAAGAGGTAGCTGACTTTCTTTGCTACGAAGGCGGGAAAGAGTCTGGGAAAATTCAAGCCGAGAAGTTCCATGGAAACGGCAAGGATGGCCCCTATCCCAATAACGATTATTATCGGAAGATGCCCGCTTCACCAAAAAGATGGTGTGGAGGAAGCTGAAGCCCCTATGCCCAAAAGGGGAAGAGGCAAACGTCAAGAAGCTCATCGATTCGGGAATGCCCTTCGGCGCGCTCATCTTCCATTGCCTTAGCTTATCCAAAAACAAAGGAGAGAAATAACATGGTTATCAAAGGAATCATCTTCGACCTCGATGGGGTCCTCGTCTTTACCGACAAGTTCCATTATCTAGCATGGAAGAAAGTCGCGGACAAGCTGGGCATCTACTTCGATGAGAAAATTAATAACCGCCTCCGCGGCGTCTCGAGAATGGCCTCGCTGGAGATTATTCTTGAAAATTATCATGGTGAGGTGCTTTCTGCGCAGCAAAAAGAAGAAATCGCCGCAGAAAAGAACGAGTATTACCGTTCCTTCCTCGCCAAAATGAGGCCAGAGGATGTCGACATAGAGACGAGATCCACCCTCGCTGAGCTTAGACGGCGCGGCTATAAACTCGCTTTAGGCTCTTCCAGCAAAAACGCGAAATTCATCCTTAGCCAGGTTGGCCTGACCTCCGCCTTTGACGCCATCAGCGATGGCAATAACATCACCCATTCTAAGCCTAATCCCGAAGTCTTCTTAAAAGCCGCCGAGTTCCTAAACCTATGTCCTGGCCAATGCGCGGTCGTCGAAGATGCCTATGCCGGCATCGACGCGGCGAAAGAAGGCGGGATGCTTGCTGTCGCCATCGGCGATGCCACTAGCTATGAGAAAGATGACATCAAGCTAAAGAAGTTCTCTGACCTCCTTAAGCACTTCAAGTAAGCGATAGGGGCGTTAAAGAAATCCGGGCTTTCTATGGCGGCCTATAACGTGAGGCAAATCTGCTCGTGGAAGAACCCACGCATTACGAGGAGTTCGACCTTTCTTGCTTTGACATCCGCCTCGTCTGGAGCAAAGATGGCAAAAGTGGAAAACTCCTTGCTAAGGCGGAGCTGATCTCCTTTTGGAAAGGAGAAGCGAAGATTCGCGAGAAAGCTGCCGAAGCAGTCAAAGAAAGCGAACTACCTAAGATCGAAGCAAAAGGCGGCTTCCCGCGAAGTCTGCTTTGATGCAGAACGCGGGTTTCTTCTTAATGGCAAACCCAATTCGCTTTCCATCCTTGCCCGCCATCAAGACTTTCTTTGATTACAAAAAGATATCGATGGCCGTCACCTCTATCCAAAAAAGAGGCTATTTAACATCCAAGAAGACCCTCCAAAAGCCAAAGACCTCGCCAAGCGCTTCCATAAGTCTATATTATCAGGCCTCTTTTTGCCTAAAGGAGCGAAGCAGTGAGCAGGTGAAGAAGAAACGCCACCTCTATTAGGATGAAGCGATGTGGCAAAAGATCAATGAAGGCGGCCCCTTCCATGCAAAAGGCATGCTTAGCTTTAGAGGAAACTTCCCGCGGCTATGCCATTGAAAAGTTTAAAAAGGCCTGCCCCGAGGAATTCAAAAAGCCTAGATGCGCTTACCCAAAACCCCTAACGCTTCTAGCAAAATCATCCTAATATGGCCATAACTAAAGTTTCTATCCTTCTATAAAAGGAGCAAATAAATAAAAGGAGAGATCCCTATGAAAATGACATTCCGCTGGTACGGGTACGATGATAAGAATACCCTCAGCTACATCCGCCAGATCCCTGGCATGACTGGCGTCGTCACCGCCCTTTATAACGTCAAAGTCGGCGAGGTTTGGCCGATGGAGGATATCCAGAAGCTCGCCGATACGGTCCATGCGGCAGGACTGGAGATGGAAGTTATTGAATCCGTCCCTGTCTCTGAGGACATAAAGCTGCGCAAAGGCGACTACCTCCGCCACATCGAATCCTTCAAAGAGAACATCAGGAGATTAGGCAAAGTCGGCGTCAAATGCATCTGCTATAACTTCATGCCGATCTTCGACTGGACCCGTTCTCAGCTAGACCACATCAACAAAGATGGCTCCAAATCCCTCGTCTACTACGAAGAAGACGTCGCGAAGATGGACCCGACCAAACTTACGCTGCCTGGCTGGGATGCCTCTTATAAGCCAGAAGAGGTCAAAGGCCTCATCAAGCAATATCAATCCTTAGGGGAAGAAGGGCTATGGAATAACCTAAAGCTATTCCTAGAAGCCATCATCCCGGTCGCCAAAGAAGCCGGCATCCGCATGGCCATCCATCCAGATGATCCGGCCTGGCCGATATTTGGCATCCCCCGCCTTATCATCAACGAGAAGAATACCGATAGGTTCCTCTCCCTTGTCGATGACCCGGCCAACTCCCTCACCTTCTGCACCGGCTCCTTTGGCTCCTCCCCCTCTAACGACATCGTCAAGATGATCTCTAAGTACGCAAAAATGGGCCGCATCGCCTTCGCCCATATCCGCAACGTCCGCCAGCTTGGCCCCCATTCCTTCGAGGAAGCGGCCCATTATTCCAAAGACGGCAGCCTCGATATGGTCGCGATCGTCAAAGCGCTCTTTGACGCAGGATATGAAGGCTATATCCGCCCTGACCATGGCAGAATGATCTGGGACGAGCAGGCAAAGCCAGGCTATGGCCTCTACGATAGGGCCCTTGGCGCCATGTATATCACCGGCATCTGGGAGACCTTGGATAAAGTCGACAAAAAATAAGGTTTTATTGAGTAAAGAAACTCAAAAAGGATAAACAAAATGGAATTACCAAAATTTAGTGAAGCCCTTAACGGCAAAGTCATCGCCATCACTGGCGCTGGCGGAGTTCTCTGTGGCATGATGGCGGTAGAGCTTGCCAAAACCGGCGCCAAGATCGCCCTTCTTGACCTTGCCTTCGAGAAGGCCGCCGCCAATGCGGAAACTATCCGCAAAGCAGGAGGAGAGGCCAAAGCCTATACCTGCAACGTCTTGGAGAAGGAATCCATCAAGGCGGCGCACCAAGCCGTCTTAAAGGATTTTGGCAAGATCGATATCCTCATCAATGGCGCCGGCGGCAATAACCCGAAGGCCACCACCGACGATGAATTCTTCTCTCCCAAAGACGTCGGTGAGATGAAGACCTTCTTCGATCTGGATGCTAGCGGCGTCAATTTCGTCTTCTCCCTTAACTACATGGGCACCCTTCTCCCTACCCAGGAGTTCGTCACCGATATGATCGGCAAGCAAGGCTGCTCCATCATCAACATCTCCTCGATGAACGCCTTCACCCCGCTTACCAAGATCCCGGCTTATTCTGGCGCAAAAGCAGCAGTCAGCAACCTCACCGCTTGGCTAGCCACCCATTTCTCCAAAGTGGGAATCAGATGCAACGCGATCGCACCGGGCTTCTTCGTCACCGCCCAGAATCAGAAGCTTCTCTATAACGATGATGGCACCCCGACTGAGCGTACGGCTAAGATTCTCCGCAACACCCCGATGGATAGATTCGGAAAGCCGGAAGAGCTGCTCGGCGCCATCATCTTCCTCGCCTCTAGCGAAGCCTCCGGTTTCGTCAATGGCGTCGTCCTCCCGATCGATGGCGGCTTCAACGCTTATAGCGGCGTCTGATCGAAATTGACATTCTATCGCCTTTATTGCGATATGATGCGAACCTTAGCCCAAGGGTACATTAGATAAAAAGAGACTAAAAGGATGCAACCGCGCGGCTGCATCCTTTTTCGCCTTGACTAGGAAATTGTATTTAACCTCCCCCATAAGAAAACCGGCCTCCCTGGGCCGGCTTGGGACTGCTCTTACTCCGGTTTGTAGA
>CADCPN010000051.1 GCA_902803375.1 uncultured Erysipelotrichaceae bacterium
ATGCTGCGTTATCGGGACTGGAAAAAAGGCAAAAATCGCGATGGCGAGTGAGCTCGCCATCCCTTACGTGCACCTAGGAGTTTTAAAGGAAAAACATTTATGATTGACGGCATTGTGCCGTCTTTCTTTTTGCCTAGATGCTACCGCGGAACTTAAAACTTGTAATTGCCATGAGTTTCCATTAGTCCGCCATGTCAATGACAACAATGTCTTTTCCTTTTTTGCTCGTGCCTTCTTGGCCTTTATAAATGAATTTGCCTTTGCCTTTTAGCGAGACATGAGCACCGATCGATAACGAGGAGTCGCTTTGAGGGACGGCAAGACCGGTGACGGTAACGTTGCCGGCAACGATATGTTCCTTTGCTTTTTCTCTGGAAATCTTGAAAGCTGCCGCGAGAATGGAATCCAACCTGATGGAGGTGACTCTTAACGCCATCTCGATGTACTTGGATTCGATTGGAGACTCACCAATGGCAATCTTTTTCACCTTGATGGAGGTATGCCTAATCTCGTGAAGGCCATTGAGAATCTCCTCTGCGATATTGTTTAGGCAATAGATAACCGCTTTCTTCCCATCGAGTAGGATGTCTCCTAATGTCTCTCGCTTGATCCCAAGCGCCATTAAGGACCCTAAGACGTCTCTATGGCTTAACTCCTCCCCAAACTTTTGAGATTTCGGCTCAAGCAGAAGGCAAGAAATTAAGGTGGCTTCCTTCTTTTCTTCTTCTAGAATGCTGAGTTCATCTAAATAATCCGGATAGAAAACGACAATATTCCGCTCAGCATTGGGGTGACCGCCATAAAGGAAGTAAGGCGCGCCTGAAAAATAGTCTTTTGGCAAGTTTAGCGAGGAAAGCTCGCTGAAGCCGAAGAATGAAGATGCCGTGAGATAATTCCTGTTAGTGCATTGGGCGGCAAGATCTTCTAGGTGAGCGCGTTCATAACTAATTTCGTCCATGATGCAATTGTATGCCTTTTTACCGATTTCCTGCGTATAATCTCCCAAGAGATTAGTCTATGGTTGTTAAAACAGATCGCTCCAATGAATCACTGGCCTTTGTCCTTGGCGACAGGGCGGCCTATGCCCATTTTTGCAATGCTGTGAATATGGCCAAAGATGGAAGCTCCGTCGCTTTCAAAAGAGAACTGGGAACCTGGATGCTAAAGCTTGGCTTAGGCATCAGTGGAGCCCTCGTCTCCCCAAAGATGGTGGACGTTAGCCTAGAAGGGTCAATCCTTTATTTAGCCTTGTCGCTATCAAGAAGCCCAAAGCTCTATGGCCGTCTCCATTATTACTTCACCGATCCTGACTTCGTCTCGATCGATGAGGGCTGCACGTTATACAATGCGCTGATTGGACAGCTATCGAAAGCGATTGATTATCCTGACATAGAACGTCTATACATTCGCGTTATTATTCCCCGCAGTGATTATGATGAGGAAGCCAGGGCTTATACCTTCTTTGGAAAGACCAGGGTAGACGTCAGCTGCCACAGCCGTTGCCACTATGATCCGCAAACGGAAACTTGGCATCCAAGACTCTTGATTGAATTCACGGAAATCGATGATCCGAAAGCCGTGGCTCGCGTCGCTTTGCTAGACGAAATCTCCAAAGGGAAGTCCAAGGAATACGTCATCCCCATGACTTATGAGGATAGCGTTAGAAAGGAATTCGTCTTCGACTTGTCCAGCTGCTCTCTCGGGCTTAATCATAGGGCGAGCATCGGGGCCGAGGTTACCTTCGCCAGAAGAGAATCCAAGCTGGATGAAAACGGGAAAGCGATACTAAAATCCAAAAAAGAAACAAAGCGCATCGTCATCGGCGTCTATTTGAAGGATGGCAAATCGGAGAAGTAGAACCATGGAAGAAAACATGAAGAACAAGGTGGACTTTTGCTTGTCCTGCCCTAAGCCCCGCTGCGAGACCGGCTGCCCGACTGGCAACCATATCCGCGACTTTATCAAGGCTTTGAAAGAAGATAATCTCGAAGCTGCCGCTAAGACTCTATATTCCGTCAATCCATTTCCTGAAATCACCTCAAGAGTCTGCGATTGTAACCGCCAGTGCCAGGGCCATTGCATCCGTGGCCTCCGTGGTGCCCCAGTCGAAATTCAACTCATCGAACGTTATATCTCTGATCACATCCCCTTCACCCCGAAGGTTGGCAAGAACAACGGCCGCAGCGTCGCACTCATCGGCGCTGGCATCGCTAACGCCGCCGCCGCTTTCGAATTGATCGAAAACGGCTACTCCGTTACCTTCTTCGAGAAAGAAGATTCCTTTGGCGGAGCCATCTATACCGGCATCCCGGGCTACCGTTTCGATAAGGCATATCTCGATAAGATCTTCGAAAAGCTCGTCGCCGCCGGCGCGCAGTTCCGTTTTGAAGTTGAGGTTGGCAAGGATATCACCCTCGCCGAGATCTCTAAGCAGTTCGACCGCGTCATCGTCTCCATCGGCGCCGCCGTTGAAGGCAGAGGCGGACTTTCCGCCAATGAGGGCTACAGCGCTGGCCTAACTCTTCTCCACGACCTCAATGTCGATGGGAATAAGCAGAAATACCAGAACTACAAACACGCCATCGTCTGGGGTGGCGGCAACGTTGCCATGGACGTCGCTAGAAGCCTCATCCGCATCATTCCTGACGTCACCATCGTTTACCGCCGTTCCCTTAAGGAGATGCCGGCCAACGCCGATGAGATTGAAGACGTCATCAAAGAAGGGGTTAAGGTGGATTACCTTAACAACATCGTTGAACTTCGCCTTGATGAAAACGGTAAAGTCACCGGTGCCCATTGCGTTAAGATGGAACTTGGTGAAATGGATGCCTCTGGAAGAGCCTCCTGCCACGAAATCGCTGGCTCCGATTATGAAGTCGATGCCGACCTCATCGTCGCCGCTATCGGTCAGAAAGTAAACCTTGCCGCCGTTGATGGAAAACTAGCAAAAGGCGAGGCGGGACACCTTTCCTCCATTCCCAATGTCTATCTCTCTGGCGATGCCTTCTTGGGCCCGAAAACGGTCGCTGCCGCCATTCACGATGGCAAAGACGCCGCCAAAGAAGTCATGGCTTCCTTCTAAAGGAATTTGGATACATGCCTATTCCCTTTCGACTGCAGGGGAATAGAAAACCGTAGAATCCGCTTTGTGCTTTTTCGCAAAGTAAAGCGCTGCATCGGCCCTGTGGAAAATAGCGATCTCGTTATTTTCGGCAGGGTCTCTTTCGTATGCGCCAAAGGATACTGCTCTTTTGGAATTGCTAAACACCAATGGGTAGGTGGAGATTAGAGTCTCGTTGATCTCATCGATTTTGATGTCGAGCTTTAAGCGATTCTCGGTGCAGAGGATCGCAAATTCGTCTCCGCCATAGCGGAAGGCGGCCTCGCCGAATTGCTCGTGAAGCTTTGTGCCGATGGTCTGAATGATTTGGTCACCGACCTTGTGGCCAAAGGTATCGTTGATTTGCTTGAAGTCATTTACGTCGCCAAGAGCGATGACATAAGGGGTAGTGCCTTCTAACAATTCCTGGTGAGCGCCATCAAATGCACGGCGATTAGGGAGAGTGGAAAGGGAATCTAGATAGCTTAGCGATAAAAGCTTCTGGTCATCGGAATCAAGGCGAAGTTCGCGATGGTAGACCGTGAATTCCAAGAACGCCATGAACAAAAGAAAGACAACCCAGTTAACGAAGTCGCCTTGCAAATAGGCGTTGCCTCCATAGGAATAGACGAGTCCGATCAAAAGGGTGACCATTGAGACCGACTGGATGATCTCAGCAACGGGGTCATAGGAGATGAAGGTGGTCAGCAAAACGCTCACCAGCAAAAACGTCGAAGCGATGCTCCTGCCGGCACGCAGATCCAAAAAAGAGAAGTAAACGGAGGATAGCATCATCAAAAGGTCGTAGATGACGCAGGAGGCATAGAAGAAATTGGCCCATTCTTTCTGCTTGTTCTTAACGATTAAGAGGGTGCATGTGCATGAAAACGCCAAGCAGGTCAGCACGGAGAAAACCAAAGCCGGTGCAAGGGTGAGGTATTCCCAATCATCTTGGTCGAAGGAGAAATAATCGTAGATGACGTCGATGATGATAAGCAAAAGCAACGAGGCGTCGACGAATAAAATCTGCTTCGCCCTAGAGGCCAGGCGTCTAGCCATGGCCTTATGGTTGACCAAGGGCTTTCTCTGCTCGTTCATAGGATTTCCCTTTCCGTGACATAGCTATAGCCTGCGGTCTTTTTTGCACGGTACAACGCCTTATCTGCCTTGGAGAATCCGACTAAGCTATCTTGGCCAGGAAGAACGTAGGCCAAGCCAAAACTCAAAGACACGTCTGCCATGTTTTTCTGTTTTCGGAGCGATTCGATTACTTCGGGCATCTTCTTTTTGACGTCATCGAGTTCAGCGGGAACGACGAGGAAGAATTCATCGCCGCCATAACGGTAGCACTTGCCAGGGAACACCTCGCTGAGGCCTGCGCCGACGGAGACGAGGACTTCATCGCCAAAGTCGTGACCCATGCTGTCGTTAATGTTCTTAAAAAGATCGATATCGGCAGCGACTAGGGTGTAGGGAATATCGTGAAGTTTGTTGTAGTCAATGAGCTCATCAAAACTGCGGCGATTGCCGATGCTGGTTAAGACATCGATGTAAGCCATGCGGTTGAGTTCGCCTTCTTTGCTCTCATGCTGCTCGTCATAGCGGTACAAGGCGAAGCAAATGGTGACGACGACAAAGGCAAAGACGAGGAGCGTGACGTATTCTTTGGAGAGAACGCCTTTGCCGGCGTTGATATAGTTCTTGCCAACAAAGGTGAAGATCGCGGTGGCGATGACGGTGTAGCAGGAATAGACGATGGGATCGATGAGGGCGATGGCTGGCATTAGACCGATATAGATATAGAAAGGAAGCGGGAAGGAATCGCCAGAAGCCATGCCAACAAGGGCGATGACGGTCGCAAATGCGACGATGCATAACTCATAGATGGTCGTATAAATCAAATAGGCTTTCTCTTTAACCTTCTTATCCTTTTTGGAGACAAGAGGAATCATGATGACGCCTGCAATGGAAGAGAAGAAAGCGATGGCATAGCAGACTAGGTAGTAGATATCAGCCTGCCGGGCAACGGTGAGGGAAGAGATTTTCCAAATGGCCATGAAAAGCTCGCCGATAGAAAACCCGGTGCAGAAAATAAAAAGGCTGATGTGATGTTCCGCGAGTCTTCTCCCTAGCATGCTTAGTTTAATTGGATATTTTTTCTTCGACTTGGCCATAAAAACAACGAAAAGTGCGTCTTTTAATTTACTACAAAACGTTTTTACCTACAAGGTAACGTCCGCGCATCTTTGATGAATAGATTTTGATGTTTGATACAGAGAACGAAACAAAAATGACCACCGTTTTCTCATTTTTTTCGCGAAACGTTAAAAATAAAACGATTGTTGGGGCATAGGTGTTTGCAAATTTGGCGATTCCGTTAAAATGGAGTTGATGGAAGCTAGCGGAATTACTCCAATGGTTCTTCAAGATACCCTCAGCGACGCCGGGCGGTATGGGGTTTATTGTCGCTACGCCGAAAAGGAATATAGCTTTGCTTTGGGGCATAGCAGCACCTTCCATGGGTTTGGCGAGGTTTTTGGCCTCGTCTATGCCTTGTTGAATTACCTTTCCTCTAGCGAAGACTTGCTTAGCTCTGTCCCAAGCCTTGCAATTGAGGTGTTTGACAATAGGCGGCTGACTTCCCCATCGGAAGAAGGCATCGTCTGGCCAGCATCCAGCAGAACAAAAGAAGACGATATCGCTGACATGGCTATGCTATATTGCGCCCTTGAGTTTGGCTTCTCCCACCAAGAGGATCCCTTCCCTCATCTCCGTTATCTCTTCTCTATCCGCGATCAGATCAAGGACTATGCCATGGCTGGGTATGATCTTTCTATAGAGGCGAAGGATATCGAGCAAGAGGTTGAAAGGGACTTCGTATCCAGAAGGCCTAAGAACCTTTCCCAGGCTTTGCTTGGAGTGGAATCACAATTCCAAGAAGTGCGTAGTTATCTAATGAATTTGTAGCAATTGTCGCTTTATTCCATTGCTTGAGAGGTGTATCTTTTCTCAGCAATGAAAACAAAGAAGACCAAATCCCATCGCATACTGATAATCTGCAGCGTTCTTGTCGGCACCCTTGCCGTCACCGCTGCCGCGTTTTTTATCTATACTTCCATTTATTATAAGGCGGAAGAAGACGCGACCGTCCTCATTGAGCAGGAGCAAGTAGCGGTTAAAGAGGAAAAGAATTGGTATACCCTCTCTACGGAAGAAGGCGAGCAAACGAAGGTTGGCCTGGTTTTCTATCCGGGCGCCAAAGTTGATTCCTACGCCTATGCCCCAATGCTTGCCACCATGGCCAAACAGGCTACGATCTTCGACTGCAAGATGCCCTTTCACCTGGCCTTCTTTGATATGAATATGGGCAACGATGTGATCTCCGCCCATCCGGAAATCTATACTTGGTACATCATGGGCCATTCCCTAGGTGGGGCTACCATGGGCGCGTATTTAGGGAAAAACGCGGACAAGTACGCAGGGGCAATCTTCCTCGCCTCCTATTCCACGAAGGATTTAACTTCTTCTATGCTGAAGGTTCTTGTTATCCATGGCAGCAATGACAAAGTCCTTAATTACAAGAATTTCGAAAAAAATGCAGGAAACCTTCCTTCCGATACCACTTTCGTGACAATCGAAGGCGGCAACCATGGCCAATTTGGCGATTATGGATTCCAAAAAGGCGATGGCGAGGCGACTATTTCCAAGCAAGAGCAGTGGGCGATCACCGCGAAAGATGTAGCTATCCTAATTGGAACCAAATAAAAATAAACTTCGTTTCCCAAATAATTAGCACTCAACACTTGCGAGTGCTAATTTTTAGTTTATGATATTGGCGTCGCCAGGAAAGCCTGGCAGAAAGGAGTTCAACTATGCAAATGAACAATATGGGACCAGAAGATTATTCCCAGGATCCGAACGTCTTGGAGAAGTTTGGTCGCAATATCAATGAAATGGTCAACACGGGCAAAGTTGATCCCGTGATCGGCAGAGATGACGAAATCAGGAAAGTCGTCACCATCCTCGCCAGAAAAACTAAAAATAACGTCATCCTCCTTGGTGAGCCTGGCGTTGGCAAAACCGCCATCATCGAAGGACTTGCCCAGCGCATCGTCCATAACGATGTCCCTGCCACCCTTCAAGGCAAAGAGATCTACGAGCTCGATATGGGCTCCCTCATCGCCGGCGCCAAATACCAGGGCGAGTTCGAGGAACGTCTAAAAGCGGTCCTAAATAAGATCAAGGAAAGCAATCGCAAGATCATCCTCTTCATCGATGAGATTCATCTTATCATCGGCGCGGGCCGTACCCAGGGCGCGATGGATGCCGCTAACTTGCTTAAGCCGATGCTGGCACGCGGAGACATCGATTGCATTGGCGCAACAACGCTTAACGAATATCGTCAATATATTGAGTCGGACAGAGCACTGGAACGCCGCTTCCAGACCGTTATGGTTGGCGAGCCGAGTGTTGAGGATACCATCTCTATCCTCCGTGGATTAAAGGAAAGGTTTGAGTCTTTCCATGGCGTCCAGATCACCGACTCCGCCCTCGTCGCCGCCGCCACGCTTTCAAACCGTTACATCACCAACCGCTTCCTTCCGGATAAGGCCATCGACCTTCTCGATGAAGCCTGCGCCGGCATCAAAGTCGAGATTGAATCCATGCCGACTGAACTAGATGAAGTCAGCAGAAAGAAGAAACAGCTCGAGATTGAGAAGGTCGCCCTTAGCAAAGAGAAGGATGAGCCTTCCTTGAAGCGCCTTGCCGCTTTGGAGGTTGAGCTTAATGCCTGCAACGCCAAATATGACGCCCTCTATGCTGAGTGGCAAAAGGAGAAATCCGCCGTCACCGATGCCAAGGAAACTAAGAAGGAATTGGAGAAGGCGAAATTCGACCTTCAGACCTATTTTGGAAACGGCGATTACAAGAAGGCCAGCGAGCTTCAGTACAAGGTGATTCCGGAACTGGAAGCCAAGCTGCGCAACCTCAACGCCGAAGATAAGAAAACCGATAAATTGGTTAACGAAGTCGTCGACGAGGAAGAGATCGCCAAGATCGTCTCCAGGATGACCGGCATCCCCGCCTCCCGCATCGAGAAAGGCGACAGGGAAAAGGTGCTTGAGCTACCGACTACCCTCGCTAAGCGCGTCATTGGCCAGGATGAGGCTATCCGCCTTGTCTCCAACGCCATCCTCCGTCAAAGAGCGGGCATCAAGAACCCGAATCGTCCTATCGGAAGCTTCCTCTTCCTAGGTCCTACTGGCGTTGGCAAAACCGAAGTCAGCAAGGCTCTTGCTGAGGCGCTATTCGATAATGAGAACAACATCATCCGTATAGACATGTCTGAATATATGGAGAAGTACAGCGTCTCCCGCCTTATCGGCGCCGCTCCAGGCTATGTCGGTTACGAAGAAGGCGGCCAGCTTACCGAGAAAGTGCGTCGCAATCCCTATTCCATCGTGCTTTTCGATGAGATGGAGAAAGCCAACCCCGAAGTCTTCAACTTGCTTCTTCAGGTTCTAGATGAGGGCAGGCTCACCGATTCTCAGGGCCACGTCGTCGATTTCAAGAACACCGTCATCATCATGACGAGCAACCTCGGCTCGGAGGCTCTTCTTAACGGAGACCGCACCAAAGTCGACGCTTTGCTCCATCAATACTTCAAGCCGGAGTTCCTCAACCGCATCGACGAGATCGTCTACTTCAACCCGCTTCCTCGCGACGTGCAGAAGAAGATTGTCTTCAAGATGCTTGGCGAGCTTAATGCAAGGCTGCAGGAGCAATACGTCTCCGTCACCTTCACCGACGCCCTTGCCGAGTATGTCCTTGACCAGGCCTATTCCCCTGAATTCGGCGCAAGGCCGCTAAAGAGATTCATCCAGGACAACATCGAGACGATCCTCGCGACCAAACTCATCGCGGGAGAGATCTCCACCGAGAAGAAGTACGTGATGGATGTCGCTAATAACGAGATCGTGCTTCGCGAAGTGAATTTGTCCGCATAACATCTATTCTTCTAGGCTAGGCAAGCAAATTGCCTAGCCTTTTGTTTTGTCTATACGTTTTCTCTTCATTTTTGATTTGTTTTCCATTAAGGAAGGCGCATCGCCTTCTTTTGCGTTTGTTAAGAAAACTCGCGTATATGCCTACGCGAACCCTCGCATATGATTTAAAATATTTCCATGCTGAATAAACGCCTACTCGCCGAAGGCAGGTCTTCCCGCCCTCGCGCCTACATCCCCGTCTTCGGGGCCATCTCCCTGTTCATCACCCTCGCTGGAGTCGCGCTATATTTCCTTGCGACCTATGTCCCCGCCTTCGTCTCGGCCTTCAATGAAGTCGACCTCATCATCAATATGGGCTCGACCTCACTGCAGCTTTCCGGCTCAGAAGCCATGCGGCAGCTTGGCTTTGCCGCCGTCATCTTGCTAGGCAGCCTGCTCGGGCTAATCAACCTGCTCAAGATGACTTCCCGCAAAGGCTTCTATGCCTGGATGCACATCCTTCCGATCCTCTCCCTTATCGGGTTCATCGCCGGCTTCGTTATAAAGTTTTTCTTGGCCGACTCCCTTAAAGGCGACTTCCCCCGCATCGGCGAGATCGTCTATTACGCGTCGATCTTCACCCTTGCCGGAGCTGTGGCCATCATCGATATCGCCTCCTTCTTCGACTCTAAGAACAACGAATCCTACTTCGCCCCGATCTATATCCAGAGGAAGCGTGCCCTTGCCGCCTGCGAGGCGGGAAAAGCGGGCGAATGGAAAGAGCAATTCGCCTACTGCTGGAGAAAGAGGAAGTACGACCGCATGATGGAGATGCTTTTCTTCTTCGAACTCGACGTCGAATCGGACGAAGAACTCTCTATAGAAGCCTATGAATACCTCAAAGGCAAAGGCTTCGAAGCCATGGAGAAGCAAAAAGCCAAAGAATGGGATGCGCTCTATAATGCCCATCAATATATCCCGCTTAAGCGCGAGATCTCTTTGCTGCTACGCTCTAGCCAAGAAGGAGCCAAAGCCTTGCCGCCGATGTCTGAACAAAACGATGTGTCGGCGTTAGGGAAGGAGAAAGAAGCCTCCTCTAGAGAGAAGAGCCAACGTCCGCTTTCCCGAGGCGAGCTAAAGGCCATCAAGAAGGCTGAAGAGCTTGAGGCCAAACGCGCCGCAAAGGAAGCTAGACGGCAACTATAGCGTCAGAATAAGGAATAGCCATTTGGCTCCTCTAAATGCCTGGAATCGCCCTCTAGGCGTTTTTTCTTGCCCAAAAAGAAAAGAACCGCCATCGCTGACGATTCTTTTTTCGTTTTTGCTCTTTATTCGGCAAGGAGCTTCTCAAGCTGATCGACGAGCTCGCTCATTCTCTTGACGACGGCCTCGAAGGGCTCTTTGGAGGTTAGATCGACGCCGGCTTTCTTAACCTGCTCAACCGGGAAGTCGCTGCCGCCGCTGCGGAGGAGATTGATGTAACGGTCGAAGGCACCTTCTTCCTTGGCTTTGACCTTCTCATAGATGAGCATGGATGAGGTGAAGCTCGTCGCATACTGATAGACGTAGAAGGGGGTGTAGAAGAGATGGGGGATATAGGCCCAGACCAGCGGCTTGACCTTCTCTTCGGAGATATCGATGCCGTAATACTTCTTGTAGAGGTCGATCATGACGTTGCTGAGGACCTGGTAGTTGATCGGCTCGCCATCTTCGACTTTCTTGGCGACGAGATATTCGTAATTTCCGAACAGAGTCTGACGGTAGAAGGTGCTGCAGATCTCATCGATGCTCTTCTGGAGGAGGTAGATCTTATCGGACTTGGATAGCTTCTCATGGGTGAGGAGGTAATCGAGGAGATTGTGCTCGTTGAAGGTAGAGGCGATCTCGGCGACGAAAATGGTGTAATCCTGCAAGGTGGTCGGCTGGGACTCTTCGCTGTACATGGTGTGGATGCTGTGTCCGGACTCATGGGCAAGGGTGAAGACGTCATTGAGCTCACCGACGAAGTTTAGGAGGATGTAGGGATGGAAGTCGCTGCCGCCATTAGAATAGGCGCCGGTGCGCTTGCCTTCTCCTGGATAGACGTCCACGAATCCTTCTTTGGTGACCTCGTGGGCCTTTTCCTGGAAGTCAGCTGGGAAATCGGCGATGGAGGCGAAGAAGAGGTCTTTGGCCTGCTCATAGGTGTATTTCTTCTCGCTTTTGGCAAGCTGGACGAATCGGTCGTAGCTGCGGAATTTCTCTAGGCCAAGATACTTTCTCTTGATCTCGTAGTACTTCTTAAGCGGGGCGGTGCCTTCTTCGCTGGAAGCGACATCGACGAGGTTGAGGAAGACGGATTCGGGGATGGCGTTGCCTTCCAGGTGAGAGTTAAGGATGTCCTTATAGCCACGGCTCTTCACATTGGCGAGCTGGGCGTTGAGGGCGACGTTATAGATCTCGGCGTAGGCGTTCTTCTTTTCTGCGTAATCGCTATAGAGGGTCTCAAAGATGGTGGCGCGGTCTTCTTCGCAGCTGGCATCGGCGACAAGGCTCGTCCAATTGGCTTGGGAGACGGTAACGGTGGAGCCATCTTTCAAGGTGGCGGTCTTCGGGGTGTAGTCAGCGACGGCGAGGGCGCTATATAGCTGCCTGGCTTCGCCACAAAGCGGGGCATAGGCGCTAAGGAGCTTTTCCTTATCCGGGGTGAGAACGTATTTCTGGCCTAGGAACAGCTTCTTGATGCTGAACTCGAATTCCTTGAGCTGCGGATAGGCGAGGAAGAATTCCTTAAGCTTATCTTCGCCTAAGGCGAGTACTTCCGGCTCAAAGTAAGACAAGGCTTCGCCTAGCTTCATGAGCAGGCCCTGTACCTTGGCTAGGTCTTCGGCGTTCTTGACGTCTTTCTTGTTGCGGTCGCTGCGCATGGAAGCGAAGAAGTAGATCTTGCTGAGATCATGCTCCATCGCCTTCTGGAAACGGAAGGCCTCGGCGAGGGTAGGGAAATCCCCAAGCTTGCCTTTGAAGGACTCGGCCTTCTCGATGTATGCCTTGAAGTCTTCAAGGGCTTTTAGGAAGGATTCCTCGTCCTTGAAGAACAAGGAGAGGTCCCACGTGTATTTATCTGCCATAAGTTTTACCTTTCTTTTGCTGATATGGGGCTATTCTAAACTAGAAACACCCTTTGCAAAGCAAAAAGCTTCGTTTTCATGCATTTTCCCATTTCTTTTCGCCCTTCCTCTTTTTTGCTTCCTATAATGGAGCCATGGCGAAAAGAGATATCCATATCGACATAGCCTCGATCCATGATGGCGTCATCATCCCTTTATGGAAACAAGGGGAGGCCCTATATAGGCAAGGAGCCGTAGGCGAGGTCTCCTCTTTTGCAAAAGGCGACTATCAGGCGGAAGTGAATGAAGATGGGTCGACTTATCACGTTTCCCTAACTATCTATGAGGGAGAGCTGACTAGCCATGCCTGCGATTGCCTTGACCATAAACGTTACCCTGGGCTATGCCGGCATAACGTCGCATTGCTATTAAAGCTTAACGAGGATAGCTCCGACGATGGCTTTGAAGGTGACGAAGAACCGTCCTTATATTTCTAATGATAAAGCAAAAGGCGCGCCAAACGCGTGCCTTGCTTTCATTTCGTGCCTATAGAAGCTTTCTTGCAGCTTCAAGGACCTCGTCTTTGCTCATGTTGCGGAAATTGACGGAGGCGTAAACGATATTGGCGATGGCGCTGACGGTGCCCTCGCTTTCCTCTTTGCCGGCGGCCTTGAAGGAATTGCGCAAGGCGTGACGGATGCTCGTGACCAAGTCGCCGGTGCAGCGATAGAAGATGGCGCCGAGGTTGATGAGCTTATTCTCGAATAGGTGATCGTAGAGATCCTCCCTATCCTTATAGAAGGCGACAAGAGAGTCATAGATGAAGCCCATGTCCTCTTCAAGATTGGCTTCGCTCACCCTTTCGGCGATGGTGTTGCCTACGCTCTGCCAATCATCGAAAATGACGGCTTCGATGAGCATCGCCTTGTCTGGATAGTGATTGTAGATGGTGCCGACGCTGACTCCGGCTTTCGAAGAGACCGCGCGGATGCTTAGGTCGTAGTTGCCGCCTTCGCTAAGCGCCTCCCTTGCTGCCCTTAAAATCTTGGCATCGACGTCTTTGATTATCTTTGGCATTTTAGAATCCCCCTCTAGTGTGCTCAGATAAGAAGCAAACTATTCTTTATAGTTTAGCGCCGCTTTCCTTTATGTATATAGCCTTTTGCTAAAACTATGATAACCTGAACAGGAATTGCGGCGACAAGGATGAACCAAATGTTCTCCCCAGGCTTATTGAAGAACTGGAATTGGACGCAAAAGGAAACGAACAAAGCCCAGACGAAAGAACTGACCAAAATGGTGGTGACGATGGAGTTGCGGTAGAAGTAGTGGGTCTCGATGGTGAGGAAAAAAAGCGTGACCGGAACGGCCCAGATGAAAACCGGCCACAGAAGCTCACTCGGATCATGGCGGAAATAGTAGCCGCTGAAGAAGATGGACATCGAGACGAGAATCGCAAAGGAAACGGTCATGGCCATGATGATGGCCTTGTTGCGGTTATCCGTCTCCGCTTCCTGCTTTTGCTTAAGCGCCAAGGCCTTCTCATCGATCGATTCCTGACTCTGCTCGGAGAGAAGATAATCGACGGAGACGCCGAAGAATTTGGCGAAGTCCATGAGGATATCAACGGAAGGAAGGGCATAGCCTAGCTCCCATTTGGAGATAGATTTATCGGAATAGTTGACCTCAGAGGCAAGCTCTTGCTGGGTGAGGCCCTTGGCCTTGCGCAAGGAGGCGATGTTTTTTCCAACGATGGTCGAGAGATTATCCATAGCTTTTCATTCTAGCCTTTTTCAAAGAAATTTGTAGGCTTAGATGCTACCAGTTTTGGCTCCACTTCGTGACGGCGGAAGAAGGATCGATCAAGAAGGTCTTGGTCTCCTGGTTATAGAAGGTGCCGTTATAGGCGTCATAGGCGGTGCCGCTCCAGCATTCTTGGTAGGAACCGGAAGAGACGTTGGAGAGGGTCGCATCGAGGCTGAGCTTAAGGGTGCCGACGACTTTGGTGTTGCCGGAGATGGAATAGATGGTCTTCTCGCCGTTATTGAGGACTTTGCCGCCGATGGTCGCGACGAAGGGGTCAAAGATATTCTTGTGCAAAAGGGAGTTAAGGCCGACGCCGATATTCCATTTTGGGTCAGTGGAAGAATCGGTATAGGAGTAGCTGGTGATGAGGTCTTCGCCATGGATCGAGGCTGCCTTAGACTCTTCTTGGCTGGAGTTAATCTGATTCATGGTCTTGTTATTTAGGCCAAGGACGCCGCGGAGGATAAAGGAATCAGCGTTGCCGATGAAGTCATCGGAGGTAGCCATCGCGGCATCCTTATATTTGTCGGAAGATCTGGTGAAGTAAATGTAGTTGGTGCTCTTCTTGCCAGAGATATGGCCATAGAGCTTCTCGGTCCAATTTCCGCTTAACGTGGTCTTTGGATAGTTGCCATATCCAGAGAAAAGCTCTCTCTTGGTCGGAACCTTCAAATCGATGTAGAAATTGACCTCGCTGCCCTTTAGGTGGATATAGGCGTCGAATTCGGCGGTGCCAAGCGAGATGAAGGAAAAGGAGATATTGGCTTTGCCGCTTACGCGATAGGTAGAGACTTTGTTGGTCTGCGTGACGCCAAGGAAGGCGCTGCCGATGGCGAAATCGGCAAGCTGATACAAGGAGGAGTAGTCGGTGAGGGAAGACTTATCGATGCCCTTGAAGTTCCAAGGGATCTCCTCGTCGGTAGAGAGGATGCTCTTGATGGCGAGGGTGAAGTCGATATCGGTGATCTCGGAGATCTCCTTTTCGGTCTCCGGATCGGTGAGCTTGCTCTCCATCTTCAAAGAAAGGTGGATGCTAGAGACGCCGCCGCCGATGGTCTTCCTGCTGAGGTCATCTCTAATGACGACCTCATCTTCGCCATAGGTGACTTCTAGGAGGATGTCGCCATAGGTTCCCATGACCCAGGAGGCAATCTTAAAGGTTCCTTTGCTTGGGGAGACCTCAGCGGAGGAAAGAATGCCTTTGGAAAGCAATGGCGCATAGGCGTGGCC
The DNA here is from genome assembly GCA_902803375.1 of uncultured Erysipelotrichaceae bacterium. Lineage (GTDB taxonomy): Bacteria > Bacillota_I > Bacilli_A > RFN20 > CAG-826 > Alloenteromonas. The sequence continues at coordinate 15,213 of CADCPN010000051.1, forward strand.
GTTAATGGACTTAAGCAAAGAAGCGCCTTCCAAAGAGGTGGTTCCGGCGATGAATTTGGCGAAACGGGTATCGTCTTTGCCGCTGATTGCCTTCACAAGCTCGATGATGGAATCAAGGGAATAGATCGTAAAGGCGCCTTTGATGGGGCTAGAGGAATTATGGGGCTGCGTCCTCACGCCGCCTTCGCTGTCGACGACGGTATAGCCGTCATCGTAGTCGCTAAGCTTATTGGTGGAGCTGACGTTGGCATTGACCGAGTTATACTCAAAGATCATCGAGTTGGCATTGGCGATGGACTTAGAGGCATCCCCTTCGCCTTTGCTTGTGGGGCCCTCGACGTCGATTTTGACGTTATGGTCGTTGCGGTATTGCTCTTTCTTATCGACGAAGGTGGCTTTGCCAGCGCCGGCGGCATTGCGCAAATCAACGCCGAAACGACCATTAAGGTCAAAGCCCTGAAGGGAATTGGAATAAGAGCGTTCGTATTTGCCTTCATAAGAGATAGAGCCATTCACGTCTAGGACCATCTTAGTGCTGGAGGCAAACTTGCCGATTTGCTCGGAGAAGCCTTCCATGTGGGTCATGACGCTATATTCGGCCTTCTCTTCGGCAGAGAGGGTCTTTTCCTTCTCGGGGATATAGGGGTAGAGAGCGATGGAGCCGGAAAGGCTGAGGGATTCTTGCTCGCTAGAATTAGCAAAGCTGACGCCCTCTCCTAAGCTAACTACAGCGATGGGGCCAGAGGAGGTGACGTCATTGATGGTGAGAGTGGCTTTGCCTTCTAGCCCGACCGGGGAAAGGTCAAGGACGGCGATGATGGAGTTATCCTTGACTTCGACCGAATCGAATAAGTCGAGGGCGCTAGAATAAACGTTGTTTTTGATGCCGCCGATAAGGCCGCTATCGGTAATGGCCTTGATGCCATCGCCGAGGTAGCCGCCGAGGGAGAGCAGTCCTGATAGGGCTTCGGACTCTTCCATGGAGGAAGAGACGTCTTTAAGGTTAGCGACCATCGCGTCTAAAACGGTCTTGTTGGTCTGGGCCTTGAGGATGTCGTTGACGTTGAGGAAGAAGTGGTCCTGATAAGAGGAGTCATTATCGCCGCCATAGACATGGATGCTCTTTCTCTGCTCGCTATTGAGGGTATCGACGATGTCGACATCTGCGGTGACGGCGTTGACTTTATTGCCGCCCATATCGATGAAGGCGCTGGCTTCAATGCCAAGGGATTCATTGACCTCTTCGTGGTTGATGGTGTCTTCCTCTTCGACGGCATCCTCGTGATGGAAGACCCTCAAAGACGCATCCACGCCGAACTTCTTTTTGCCGATCGCGGTCGCGAACTTTTTGAATAATGACAAGGAATCGGAAAGCTCGAGGTAGGCGTTAGGATCCTCTACCTTGAATTCGGGCTTAACCTTGCTGGCTTTGATATCGACGCTTAGCTGAAGGAGCTTGCTGTCTTTGTTCTCTTCGCTAGAGCCTAGCTGCTGATAGCCTTGGGATCCATCGCCTTTCTTAGCCGGGAAATCAATGCCCGTCCAGGTGAAATCCTTATCTCCTTTTAAGCCGAGGGAGTAGGAGACGCCATCTTCGACAAAGCTTAAGACGAAGTAGTTATCGCCATTGCTTAAGGTGCGCTCTTCAAGCGATTCCCAAGCGGAGACGAAATTATCGAGGTGGACGTCGGAGAATAGGCTCGTGGACATCGAGACGGCCTTATCTTCATCGGAGAGGCATTCGAGGATGTCGGAGATGACCCAGTCGAGGCTGCCATACTCATAAGTGAGGATGCCGCCGGTAGGATCGTCGATAATGAAGTTGCCATCTTCATCGAGGTAGTCTTCCTGCTTGATGGAGGCCTTATAGGCGACATTGGCCTTTTCGTTATCGGGGTTAGAAAGGCTGAAGTAGAAAACATCATCGATGATGGCCGCTTCTACCGTCCTGGATCTGCCGTTATAGGTAAGCGGGGCATAGATGTCGGTGGAGAGGGTGTGTATGCTTTTGCCGCTCATCGCGGAGATGCCCTGCGCGCCCGCGAAAGAGAAAACATTCTTCTCTTCGCCAAGGCTATTCACCGTCTTAAAGACGCCGCTATCCACGGAGAAAGAGAAGCCGCCTTCAACGGTGGAGGTGATGGAGCGGGAGAAGGCTTTCTTAGCTTCTGCATAGCTCACTTTGCTCTCTGCCTTTGCGGGCAAGGCGCTGCAAGAGGGAAGCAAAACAACTCCCATGCCAAGAAGCGGGAGCAGCAATGCGAATCTTTTTGCCTTGAACAGATGGCTCATCTATTTTTTGGATAATTTCCTAATAGCGAAAGGGGCGTGTAGCGATATACGGATAGGCGCTAGAGGCAGGGGATGCCTGCCTCTAGCTATCCTTTTTTGATTAGTAACGGGAGGTTCCGTCCTCGGTGAAGTAGAGGTTGATGGAGCCTGGGTTAGCAGCGTCAGCGACATAGTTGTTGTTCCAGGTGGCGCCAACATAGCCGAAGTCGTTTTTGATGGAGTAGGTGCCGTCTTCTTCGACGTTGACGACTTCGCCGATTCCCTTATAGGTGATGCCGCCTTCAAGGATATTGGCGTCTTCGACCTCGGCGTATTCGGTGCCGGTGAGGTTATTGATCTTCGCGGAGATGGAAGCGCTGAGCAACTTCATGGAGCCGCCCTTATCGCCATGGGCAACCGCGGAGACTTTGACGTCTAGCCCGGAGAGGGCCTTGACGGAGCTGGTCGCGCCGGTGAGGGTCAAATCGACATCGCCAAGCATGCCGACGCCAAGAAGCTTGCCTAGGTCGAGGCCAAGATTCCACTTCGGGGAGGCCGGGGTGCTTAGATCTTCCTGGAAGCCATGGAATGCGTCTTCGATGTGAATCTGCTTGGTTCCGATGCTGCCGAAGGAAGCTTTCTTGCTCTCTTCGCCTTCTGTAGCTTTCTTCTTGCTGGAAGAGTTGAGGTCCTTGAAGAGGGTCTTGGTGGTGGTGTCCATCGGGTTGCCATCGCCGTCGACGAGGATATTGCTATCGATGCCTAGGGCGTAGCGGAGGACCCAGCCGGCGATGTCATCGTTAAAGATGTCGGCGCTCATAAGAGCGGAGTCATTGACGTCGCGGAGTCGGCCATAGTCGGAGTTGCGGGTCATATAGACGCTGCCGACAGGATCGATGCCGTTAGCGTAGTAGTAGATGTCGAGGTTCCTCATGCCCTCGTATTCGTTCTCGCGGAAATAACGAGCGTTCTCAGGAGCGTTGATGCCCTTGATGACCGGAACGTTATGCATCTTGCCATGGACCATGGCCTCAGCGCCCTGCGAGGTGATGTAGGCGCCGGCGTTGATGAGATTCATCTGATAGCCGGCGAGGTTGAGGGAGACGTTGGCGTCGACGTCATAGACGGATTTGCCAGAGTGGTTAACCGTGCCAAGCAGCGGGGTGTTGGCCGCGTATTCGATCATGTTGCCTAGGCCGTCATAGGAGTCGTAGGTGGCTTTGGGGTCTAAAGAGGAGAACTTGGTGGAATCATCGACATCGTTGATTTTTAGGCCAAGGCTGATGTCGGTTTTGCTTCCTTCTTCTTTGCCAAGCTTTGTATCGATGCCAAGGGTGCGGAGCTTGCCATAGGTGAGAGAGGCGTCTTCCTCAGAGGTCTTCGTTTCGTCGAAGTTGAGGGAGATCTCTACGTCGTTATCTAGGCCTAGCTTCGAGCCGGCGATGACGAAGGTGTCTTTGTCATCGCCAAAGGTGGCGCTGGAGAGGGCGTGGGCCTCAGCGAGGGCGCCATATTGTCCTTTGCCAAGGCAAGCGAGGATAGAGGAGTCGCTGCCAATGCTGAAGGCTTTGGAGAGGCGGGCGAAGCGGTCATCCATGCCTTGATCAAGGTAATCCTTGAAGAAGTCTTTGAGCTGGGAGAAGGTTTCGCCGCTCATGGAGCCGTTGATGCCGTTAACGTTATCCGGGTTGGAGAGATTAAGCGGGTTATTCTCGGGGTCAATATCGCCATTGGAGGAATCGTAATGGAATCTAGCCATATCGATTTCGTAGGCGGTCTTTCCCTCGTCTTCTTGCTCTTCCTTTTCCTTGGAGACTAGGTCAAAGCCGATGTTATGGGCGCCTTGGTAGGATTTCGCGCGCTCGGTGAGGGCGAAGCTGCCGGTGCCAGAGGCGGAATTGAGGTCGATGGCGAAGTTGCCGCCGATGCCCATGCCCTGGGTAGAACCAGAGATGTCTTTGGTGCCTTCTTTGGAGATATCGCCGGCGACGTCGATCGCAAACTTCTTGCTATCGATCATCTTCTCAACCTGGTCATAGACGGAGAGGATGTGCTTCATCTCGCCATACTGGTCACGCTTGGATTCTTCCGGGGTCAATCTTTCGTAGTCCTTCGGAAGGGAGAGGGTGCCATCGATGGTGAAGGAGGCCAAGGCGACTTTCTTGAACTCGATGGAGACGAGCTGTGCCCCGGCGTTGCCGTTAAGGGACAAAGCGACTTCGCCGCTGATGCCAATAGGTTCAAGGTCAAGAACGATGTCGATGGTGTTGGCGCCGTTTTTGATGCTCTTAAGCATCTTGACGATATCGTGGTAATATCCGCCATCGATGCCGGTGATGAGGGCGCCGTCTTTGATGGATTCAAGCATCGAGGCGATCGCGCCGAAGTCGCCTTTCTCGCCAAGCTTCTTCACAAGGTCCAATGCCTTCTGCAGCTTGGAGGCGATGGTCGTGGTCTCCTCGACGGTGGCCTTGCCTTCTTTGCCTTCGCCTAAGGCTGCCTTGATCTTGCCGACGAGTTCATCGACGGTGGATTTGGAGACGCTGGCTTTGAGGACGTCATTGACGTTGACGTAGCTTGGGCCTGCCATATCGACGTCGAGTTTTATGCTTTGGCCGTTGACGGAGCCTTCATCCTGATTAGCGTTATCGCCGGTGTGGGTGAAGTCTAGACCAAGGGAGAAGTGATCGAGGCTGATCTTGTTTTTCGCGGCCCAGGAGGATTCGACGCCACCATAGAGGTGGAGGTTAGCGGAGTCATTGACTTCGTCTTGCTTTAGGACGTAGCGGGAGCCTTCGACGCCATCGAGGTGGTGGTTGAGATCGAGGTTCAGGTCTAGGCCGAAGTCGCCGGTGCCGACATAGGAGGCGAGGCCTTTGAAGAGGGCCGCGCTATCGGCAAGGTCATTGAAGTTGCCGCTTGGGACGGTCCAGGCTTCGCTGGAGGTTCTGCCTTCGATATCGAGATCGACCTGAATGGTGTAGGTAGTGGTAGAAGAACCGGAGGAAGAAGGAACGACGAGGGAGGCGGTGCCTTGCTCTTTCCCATCGACCTTGGCGGGGAAATCGATGCCATTGAGGTTATAGTCTGCATCGCCAGCGAGACCGATTTTGAACTGGTTGTCTTCGTTTAGCTTCATGTCCCAGATGAAGTAGGGCTTGCCGTCGAGGGTGGTCTCTTCCATCTGATCCATGGAGGCGAGGAGAGAATCGGTATCGATGCTGAAGCCGGCTTTTTCTTCGCTGCTATTTTCTTCGCTAGAGGAGGATTCAACCTCTTTGCCACCATTGCTTTCGGTGGAGCTTTGCTTATTAAGAAGCGCGCTGAGGGAAGGGAAGTTGATGTCCATGCCGCCATCGGTGAGGATAGTGATGATGTCGGAAATCAACCAGTCGAGTTTGCCGTATTCGTATTGGACGACGCCACCGGTGAGGTCATCGGGGTCTGCGCCAACCATGTCATAGGCGGCGACGTCGACTTTGTAGTTGAAATTCCAATCCTGCTCATTCTTATCGGCGAGCTTTATGTAGATCTTGTCGTTGACAAGGGCGAGATCAACGTTGCGTTCTAGGCCGTTGTAGTTGATCGGGGCATTGAGAGCGAGATTGATGCCGTGGAGAGAGACATCGCCCATCTTGAAGGCGAGCTCGGCGCCAGATGCATCGATGGCATTGCTGATGCCTTCGGTTTTGCTGGGAGCGGAGAAGAGAAGTTTGTTGAACTTCGCATCAAGGCCATCGCTGACGGAGGCCAGCAAGGAGTTCTTGATCTTGGCGGCTGGGGTCTGGAGGAGATTGCCGCCGTTTTCTTCCTCAGGATCGCCTTGCATGATGTGCTTCTGCGGAATCATGGAGAAGGTAGCGACCGCGGTGGCGGAAGCGACGAAGAGGAACACGCCGGCATAGGCTGCGTGGACGCCGCGTCTTTTTCTTCGCTCGATTTTTTCTTGCTCGGTTAGAGTTTTCTTTTCTTTCTTCATAGTTTTATCCCCTCGTTATAAGTTTTCTGGATAGGTTGTCGTATCTCCGATTTCGGGTATCCCCTCGGCATCGGCGCCGATTTGATAAACGGTTGTGAGAGTGCCTTCGCAGGGAGAGCTGAATCCTGCCATGACAGCCGTGTATTTCTCATGGGTCACCATTTTCTTGAGCATGAGGCTCGCGTCGGTATAGACGGTTAGATGGACGTAATCGAACACCGGCTTGCTCGCTAGGTTAGATATCGTCTGCATCTGCTTGACGTAGTTAATGACGGCTGAGGAGCGCTTAAGCTCTATCTCCGCCACGTAGCCGTCCGCCGTCTTCTTCACCGAAGTGGGGGCATCGCCAGAAGGGGTGCTGTCCCCTTCGATTACGGTTTTGCTACTGACCACATAGATAAGGCCTTCGCTGACTTGCCTGCCCATCATCTCGGCATACTCTTCGTTGGAGTAGGCCTTCGCTGCGTGGCCCGGATAGTTTTTGTTTCCTCCCCAGTAGGTGGTGGTAGTGCCGCCTTCCTGGTACATGCGGTCATAGATGGAGACGAAGTTGGAGTAGGAGTTGCTCTCCTCGAAGTAACGGTCGCCCTCTCTTGCCGTGCGGCTTTGAATCACCTGACGGGTATTCATGACGGCGAGGGATACCCCCACGCCGATGCTGCTGCTTTTTTCTTGCTGGCTATAAAGGTTGTAGGAGACGTTGATAAGGTCATAGGCCTTCATGCCCGAGTAATTGCCGCTCGAGTTCTTGAGCCTTTCGTAGTTCTTCATCGTGACGCTGATGTCGTCTTTGTAGGCTGAGGCGTCATTGGCGTAGTCATAGATGTCGTGCTTAAAGAACCTTGCGGCTCCAAATCCAATGCCAACGCCAATTGCGATCGAGGCGAGCAGCCCAATGCTTATCGTCATGATCCGTTTTTTGACTTTGCCTGGCTTAGCGGTAATGGTTCCTGACGGCACGGAAGCAATTTCTGGGAATGTTTCCGCAGCCGGTTCCTCGTTGAGTATTTCTTCGTTTTCGTTATTCATGATAAAGAACGCCCAAAGGGCTGATTCTATTTTTCTCTTTTCCTTTAGGAGAGCACTCTCTTACGCGCCTACGTGTCGTAGAAGCGCGCGTTCTCTAAATTAGAGAATCGAAATAATGGGGGCATACCTTTGTTTTTGAAGATGGCTCTCTAAATTGGAAGAAACAAATTGCGGGAATCGCCAAAAAAAGAAGGGGATTTAAGGCGGCAAGATGAACGTAGGGCGGAGAGAAATCTAACTAGTCGCGCGCTATGCATGCGCGCATAAAGAAATAAGGTTTAAAAATGGTTCCGCTTTCTTTTTTATGAACTTCATTACAAGAATAGGGATTTAAGAAACACTTGGCCTATAGTTGATTCTATAAAAGAATGGATATTTAAGAGACTTTTGTCTAAAAAATTTTCAATCTAAAAACGAATGAATGTTTTGCATTTTAATAAAACAATACACTTTAGAAAACAGTGCCATGCTTTGTGTTCGATAACTCAGTTTTTTAAACGCAAAACAACAATTGATTTTGAGAGTGCGGCTCTCACGTTTTTTTCTTTTAAATAAACTAGAGAATTCCTACAATATGGCCATGGACGCACGAGAGAAAAAAACCAAAGCCAAGATCCTCAAATACTTTGAGAGCCTTTGCCTTGAGGATGGATACGACAACTTCAACATGTCGGATCTTATCCAAAAATCCGACCTAAGCAGGAGCACGGTTTATTCCCATTTCAAAAAGAAGGAGCAGATCTTAGCTGCCTATGTCAACTCCCTCTTCTCCGAAAGAAAAGAACGCGAGATTGACTACCACCAGATGCTTCTAGGCGTCTTCGAAGCTTGCTATCTCAAAGCTGATGTCCTCCGCGATATCATGAATAGCTCTGCCAAAGACTTCCTCCTCGGCGATTTCAAAAAGCAGGTGAACCCGATCATGGACGGCATCGTCACGACCAGGCTTATCTATAAGGAAGGGGTTCCTGAAAAGCTTCAGCAGCTCGCCTTAAGCGAATCCTTCGTCGCCATCCTTGGCCACTGGCTCAATATGGGCTGCGTCGCCGCTCCGGAAACGTTCGCGAACTATTTCTTCGCAATCGCTAAGTAAATTAATTCATATGCCTTTCTAAATTCCCTATAATCATAGGGAAATCAAAGAAAGGCTTTTTTATAACTTTATGGCAGATTCCGTCCGTATCATCAAGGTTAAGCAAAGCGTCTTGGCCAATAACGATGCCCGCGCCGAAAAGCTCCGCAACGAGCTTAAGGAGAGAGGCGTCTTCCTCATCAATGTCATGTCCTCCCCAGGATCTGGCAAAACCACGCTTCTCGTCAATCTCATCAATAGGTTGAAGAAAGAACTCAAGATCGGCGTTATGGAAGCCGACATGGATGCGATTGTCGATACGCAGACCATCAAAGAAAAGACCGGTGTTCCGGCCATTCAGATCCATACCTCTGGCGAATGCCATCTCGATGCCAAGATGGTCAATGAGTCCGTCGACGGAATCGAAGGCGATTTCGATCTCCTCATCCTTGAGAACATCGGCAACCTTGTCTGCCCGGCTGAGTTCGATACTGGCGCTTCCCTAAACCTCGTTCTTCTCTCCATCCCTGAAGGAGACGACAAGCCGCTAAAGTATCCACTCATGTTCCGCGTTGGCAACGCCTTCGTGTTCACCAAGATGGATGCCAAAGTCGTCTTTGACTTCGACGTTGAGCTTGCTAAGGACCATATCCGCAAGCTCAACCCGAACGCCGTCTTCTTCCCGGTCTCTGCAAAGACGGGAGAAGGCATGGAAGAACTCGCTTCCTACATCCTCAATTCCGTTAAGGAATATAAGGCAAAGTAAACCTATTCAGAAAAACTCGCTTTGTGAACTAAGGCGAGTTTTATTTTTGCCTAATGGAAACTCCTCTTCTAAAGAAGAGGATGATTTGCAAACTATCTGAATCTTTGTTCGCATGCATGAATAAAGCGAGAATATTTGGAAAAACGCTTAATATACTTTATCTTTCAAAAAAATGTACTAATCAAATTAATGAAATGTAGTGTAAAAACCATTATATGTGCACTTTGAACATACTTTTTAACGTAAAGTTAGCGCTTTTAATGGAAACAAAAGTCCCAAATTCCAGTTTTCTTGTAAAGTAAACGCTTTCACTGCCCTAGAAAATGCGAAAAAACCGGCCTATAATTTGAACGTCTACAGGCGGCCAACATTCTAGTCGGTCATATGACCGCCGTTTTAATGCCTGAAAGGAGGTGCGGCAATGTTCAAAAAAGGTTCTTATGTCTTCCACAAGCGCTGCGGCGTCTGTTTCGTCAATGAAATCTCTCCGTTGCCGGGGGATGATTCCGGTTCGCTTTATTATGTTCTTTCTCCACTCTACGGAGATGATAAAGGCAACATTGTCCGCGTCCCCGTCGCTTATTCGGTCTCGCTAAGCTCTCCGATCTCCCGCGAAGAAGCGGAGAAGATCGTCGCTGAATGGCCTAACCCGGAAAAGGACCACTACATCGTCGACTCCAAGAAGAGAAAGACTTCCTATGAAGAAGCTTTGTCCTCCGGCGCCATCGTCTTGCTGGCTCCTTTGCTAGAAGGCGCGATGCAGAGGAAGAAGAGAGATGGCCATCTCAATTCCATGGACGGCCAGTTCGTCGCTAGGGCAGAGCCGATCATCTTCGGTGAGCTCGCTACCGTCTTGGGCATCAAATACGAGGATGTCCGCGGCTATATCTCTGAGCACATCGCTTAAGCAGAACTACCGACTCCCGGTCAGATCGATTGGGAGTTTTTTCTATATCTATAGATATGATTAAAAAAAGAACCGGCGAACCGGTTCTTAAGGTTTTGATTTCGATTAGGCCTTCTTGGTTTCGTAGGCGCCGTAGAGGGAGAGAAGGGCACCGATGAAAGCGAAGATCATGGAAGTGATGAACCCAGCGCCGAGCTTAACGGCTTCAGCGGATTCGGAGATGTTCGGGTTAGCGGATTTGAATAGGGCCGGGGCGAAGATGAACATGATGCCGGCGGCGGCAAGGAGGACCCCGGTGATAGCGAAGGTGATCATGGCTAGCTTGCCCGGCATGAAAGCGGAGACAAGAGCGGTGAGGACGGCGACGCAGACGAGGACGAAGGCGACGATGAGAAGCGGGACAGCATTGTAGCTTCTGGATTCAACGCCGAAGAGGATCTCGAAGCCGTTGCCACGGGTGGAACCGTAATCATCGACGGAACCAAATCCAGGGGCGAATAGCGTGAAGATGGCGACGAGGGCAGCAATGGCGACGACGACGCCGAGTAGTAAATTAGTCTTATTTCTCATAGTGAATAAAAAAGCTCCGCGAATAAATATACCTTGCTAAAGTCCATTGGGCAATATTTCCCTATAAGGGAATTATCTATCTTCTTGCGCCCTTACTCTCCTTTGACATCCAAGTCAGAGGCTTTCGGGGTGGATTTCAAAGCTTTCTTTTTGCGCAATATCAGCCATAGCGATGGCCCAATGGCGAGCAAGCAGGCTACCGCGGTTACTAAGAACATCCATTTATCCGGAGCACCGACGGTCTCACCGAAGTCATTGACATAGGTGGTTTGGAAAACGGCAAGGGATATATTCGATCCCAGAACCATGGGGAGCATGACGGCGAATACCATCCTCACGCCCTGAAGTGCGCCAACTTTTTCCAGTGGCGTCTCATCTCTGACGCTTGCGCCAAGAACGGTGGTGCCGACGAGATAGCCGCTCATCATGGCCGAGGCGGCAATGACGATGCCCCACCAAGAGCTCTGAACAAGGAAGAGGACAACCGCGGCGATGGCCATGATTAGAATTGCGGGAATGAGGAGTTTGTACTTGCCGATCTTATCCATGGCCGCGCCTAAGGCAACCGCGACGATGCTGCTAAACCCAATGATGACGCCCATCGCGGGATAGAAGTTCTCCAACTTGATGGAGTTGGTGAAATAAACAAGGTAATAAGGCATGAAACTGTCAACGGCGATATTGAAGAAAAGGAAAGCGAGCAAGGCGATGTAGAAATCAGGGTTGCCTTTCACGGCCTTCGGCGTGAAGCCATAAACAAGTTCCTTCATATAGGCCTTATTGCGGTTAGGCGCGATATGGTCTTTCTTCATTAAGAAGAAGCAGGCGACGCCGACTAAGGTCGTGAAAATGCCAGAGGCCAAGAAGAAGTAGAGCCAGTTTGGGGCGACTCTGGCGGCAAATTCTGCTACCGATTCGCCTTCTTTTTGACTTCCTGGTACCCCAAATGCCATGCCCATCAGAAGCATTAGCCCCATCGCGAATAGCGGCATGATCGATAAAACGGATTCGACTAGCGGCCTATTGTGGGTATCGGTTTCGTCGGTGATCCAGGAATTGAAGGCGGCATCGTTGGCGGTGGAGCCAAAGAAAGTCATCACGGAATCGACAACCGTGTTGAGGATGCCAACGAGCAAGATGGCTTTCGCCATATCCCCGCCGCTAAGCATCTCCATATTCGTGAGGCTAACCAAGCCGAAGGCGAACACGAATACGCCCCAGATGGTGTAGCCAAGGCTTAGGAATATCTTTCTTTTGCCTAGCCTATCGGAGAGCGTGCCCATAAGGAATGTCGTAAGCGTGGCGACAATCGCGGAAGCGGTGGTCATCCAAGTGATATGGCTTGCCTGCCCCGATTGCCCGTAAACCCATAAGTTGATGTATTGGTTTTCAATGGCCCAGGCCAACTGTCCTGCCAAGCCTAAAAGGATGGCGGTAACCCAAAAACGTGCTTTGCTGGATTTGTTCATAGAGGATTCCTCTTTGATGTTTGCTTCATTATAACGCGAACTCACCCTAGAGCGAGGACTCTATAGTGGGTATGATTAGCTCGTATGGAATTTTTCAGAATGGTCACCTTGTTCATCATCGGCGGATTTGGCGGATGGGTATTGGAACTCTTCTTTCGCCGCTACGTCAGCTATGGCAAATGGGTTAACCCAGGCTTCCTTGCCGGACCCTTTCTCCCCCTATATGCCTTTGGCTTAATGACCATGTATTATCTCTGCACCCCCGATTATACCTTCGGCGGTGCAATCTCCGCGGGTTGGGCATATGTGGTCAACATCCTCTTCATCGGCGTTGCCATGACTCTTGTTGAGCTCATTGCGGGCCTTATCTTTATTAAAGGAATGAAGATCAAACTTTGGGACTATAGCCAAAGATGGGGTAATTTCATGGGCGTCATCTGCCCTTTGTTCTCCTTCATCTGGATGGCGATCGGCGTTATCTATTCCCTGATTCACCCCTTCTTTGTGAGGCTTACCGATTGGGTGCTTTTCTATTCGGATGGCGCATATGGCTCCTCCGTCGTCTATTCCGTCTTCGTGCTTGGCATCTTCTGCGGCGTGCTATTGCTGGATTGCATCTATTCCTTCAACATCGCCGCTAAGATCACCAAGGCTGCCTCCGGCCTCGCCGTCAACTACGACAAACTCAAAGAGTCTTTCCGCGAATCCCATAAGAGCAGAAGCGAGAAGGCTCCTTGGATCTTGGCCTTCTCTAAGCTAGGGGGCAACTTGCAGGGGTACGTGGATGAATATTCCCGCAAGGCCATGACCGAGACGGAGAAATATTCCCGCGAAGTTGACATCGCCAAGGAAACCAAAGCGATGAAAAAGAGACTAAAGTCCTTGGAAAGAGTTACAATGAGAAAAAGGAACTCTTCCCAATGCCATTAATTGACTACTGGAAACTGCCGATAGCCTATCATGTGTTCTTTTGCTTATTCATCGCTATAAGCATCGTTGAGCTCGTCTTTGCGTTTTTGGAAATCGAGAAGGCAAGGAAGATCGTTAAGACTTTCTGCCTTCTTTTCTTAACCATTTCGATGGCGTTCCTGGTGCCTAATGAGCCCTTCCTCTATATCGGATTAGCCTTGGGCGCGGTTGGCGATTTCTTGCTTATTTTCAAAAAGAGCCAGGTCTTATTCATCTTGGGCACCATCGCTTTCTTTGCAGACCATGGCTTTTTGATCGCCGAATACATCAAGCTCACCGGCAATTCGGGCCCTTGGTATCTATGTTTCACTTTCTTCTTTATCCCCATCTTTACCCTTGCCTTGATGGTTCCTGGATGGAAGTTGGCTAACGATAAGAAATTAGGGACATTCGGCACCTTCTATTTCGCTGTGCTTTTCCTAGATTGCATTTGGGCCATCATCTCCACCATCACGACTGGCAAATACTTTGGAATCGCCATCATGGGTGGCCTCTTCTTCATCGCCAGCGATTTCATCCTCACCTATACGAGGTTCCAAAAGACAATAAAAAGGCGAGAGTTCTACGTCATGGGGACGTATCTTCTCGCCCAGGCTTTTGTAGCGTTAGGAGTGGGATTCAGCGCGTTGATTTAAGCCATTTAATCAATTTGGCGGAGGCGAGGGCGCGGTGGCTCACCGCGTTTTTTTCTTCTTCGCTCGCCACGCCGAAATCGAGATTGGCAGCGTCGCAATGGAAGATGGGGTCATAGCCAAATCCCGCATTTCCATGGGGAGAAGGGAGAATATGGCCTTTGCATTCCCCTTCGAAGTATAGCGGCTCCCCATCGGGCTTAGCGAGGTAGCAGATGCAGCAGACAAATTGCGCGGACCTATCTTTTTTATCCTTCAGCATCTCTAATAGCTTTGCATGAGCAGCAGGGTAAGAGCCGCAGGAATCGCCGAATCTAGAGCTATATAGCCCCGGAAACCTATCAAGGGCATTCACTTCTAATCCCGAGTCATCGGCGATGACGGGGCAATCGACTTTCTTGCGGAGGGCATTGGCCTTGATATAGGAATTTTCCCTGTAGGTGGTGCCGCTTTCCTCTGGATCGCTAATGATGCCAAGATCACGTGGGGTGAGAACGGTATAGCCTAGCGGCGAAAGAATCTCTTCGTATTCCTTTTTCTTGCCTTTGTTATTGCTTGCGAGAACAATGGTCTTTTCCATGCGCTTCCCCTTCTTTATTTCTTGATGGTTTGGTAATAGTAGTCGCGTTTAGCCCGCCAGCAGGCTTTTTCTTGCTCGCTGATTTCCCTGATGACGCGGCAAGGATTTCCGGCGGCGATCACGTGGGAAGGGATATTTTTGGTAACGACGGAGCCAGAGCCGATAACGACGTCATCCCCAATGGTGACGCCAGGGTTGATGACACTTCCCCCGCCAATCCAAACGTCGTTGCCGACATGGATTGGCTTCCCGAATTCCAATAGCTCATTCCTTACTTCTTTGTCGGTAGGATGGCCAGCGGTGAAGAAGCTGACTCTTGGAGCGATGAAGCAATGGTCACCGATATAGATGTCTGCTACGTCTAGGAAGACGCAATCAAAGTTCGCGTAGAAGTTGTTGCCAACATGAATGTGGGTTCCGTAGTCGAAGTAGGCGGGCTTATTGATCGTGAAGTTAGCCCCAACGGAGGCGAACCTTTGCCGGCAAAGCCTTTCTCTTCCTTCATAATCGCCAAAGGCGGTGGCGTTGAAGGCGTCGTTGAATAAAGCGGCCTCCGCGTGCTCTTTGCTTAGGATAGGCTCTTCGGCGGTATAGAGCTCGCCAGATAGCATCTTTTCTTTGTTTGTCTTTTTCATAACCAGCTATGAGTATAAGGGAATGCGTCGCCCTTTTTAAGGAATACCCCTCGGAAAAAGGCCTCTAAGGGGCCTAGATTTGAACTCGCGCCAACTGACAAACTAAATGCAAGTTTTTAGGCGCGACCGAAAATTGCGTCGGACTTATCGCGGGTTCGGCGCTTTTATCTTGCG
>CADCPN010000052.1 GCA_902803375.1 uncultured Erysipelotrichaceae bacterium
ACGCATCCATTCTAAGGCAACGGGGGCCTATGTCGGACTAAACGCGGGTCGCGCCTAAAAACTTGCATTTAGTTTGTCAGCTGGCGTTTATTTTACGAAAGTTTTGTTTTTGTCAATTTTCCTTAAACATTTTGGCTTGGTTCGGTTATATTATTGTATTTGGTTATAGCTGTTTGCCGTTTCCTCTTTCTGCCGTTGCTATTAGAAAAAAAGTCGTTTAGCTAGATCGGTCACAAAGAGGATGCTGATAGATGGGCTATCTCCACCAATTCGTTAGGGTCAGGGAAGGCCCCGGTAAGCATTCGCAAAGAAGGGATTCAGCACCTTCACATCCATTGGCGATTTCTTGCTTATCCGTTCTCCTGAGTTGCAGCCGAATTTTGTTATTACGATACTCTCTTAGTCTAGAAAGTTCCTCCCCAAGCCCGTTTCATGTATCCAAAGAGGGAGGAGTTATTTGTGAAGAAAACGAAGAGATTCTGGGCTGGTCTAGCCGCCCTAGCGCTGCTAGGAGGAGTAGGCGCAGCCTCTTTTTCATATGTCGCCTCGAATGAAAGCGCGGCTGTGCAGGTGAAGGCTGCGGAAGAGATAAAAACCGTAAGCATTTCTGTGTCGAGCGCAACAACTAATAAGAGCGCCGATGGAGTCGCTCAAATGACTTTCAGCCAAGGAAAAAATAGTTCTACGAGGCCAGCATTCCAAAACGGTGCGACAAAAGTTTATATCAAGAACTCCATAAAAGTGGAACTTGTTGGAGCCCCTAAAGGGTCGCTAATTAAAAATATTGTTTTCACTTGGACGGTTAACGCTAACAAAAATAAAGATAAACCGACAGGAATCTCCGCTACGGCAGGGACCCCTTCTTTTAACGACAAAAGTGTATCAAATATTAATCAGACTTCTACCACTGTTTCTCCAACGGGAGCTGCAGGAAGCCTAGGGGTTTCTGCTGTTCAAATCGAATATAGTGTTCCTTTTACCGGGCCTGAGGTTACGTCGAATGTTTCTTCACTCTCGGGTCTTAAGGGAAAAGACGGAATAATTACGTTGACCGCCTCAAATTTTACTGGCGAAGTATCATACACTTGGTCTTCTAGTGACCCATCCGTCGCTAACGTCGATAATGATTTGACTGAAGGAAACTCCGCTCACGTTGAATATAAAGAAATTGGAACCGCTGTTGTTTCTTGCGTGGTTTCCGACGGAACTCATTCAGTCACAATCGAAGTCCCCGTAAAAGTTGGCGTTAAAGCAACCGGCATTTCACTTTCAAAATCTGAACTTACTTTAACTAAAGGCGAATCTTCCGTTTTAACGGCAACGCTTTTGCCCGAAGGGGCTGTTGGCGTGGTCGAGTGGTCTTCTTCTAATCCCTCGGTTGCAACTGTTGCTGATGGAAAAGTAAGCGCGGAAGGCATTGGCGAGGCCGTAATTACGGCTAAGTGCGGAGAGCTCAGTAAAACTTGCAAAGTTACTGTGAATCCAATTCATGGCACGGTAATTACAGACCCATATTCGCCCGATGAAGCCGTTAGCCATATGGATGATATGCAGAAGAACGCCTCTGAAACCTATTTCGTGAAAGGCGTTTGCTCCAAAATCGCATTTAAATATAACGGTTCTGAAAGCATGAGTATCTTTGTTGGCAAAGATAGTTCTTCTGAAACGTTTGAGTTCTATAAAATGAAGGTTAGTGAAAACCCGCACATCTCCATCGGGGATATCGTTGTGGCATCTTCTCTTGGCGAAAACGCCACAATCTACAAGAACACTTATGAATTCAATCCATGCACTATGTATTCTGTTGAGTACGTTGGCCTCGACAACTTTGTAAAAAACTACATGCACATGGACGCAAAAGTCGATGCCCAGGGTATGACTGCTGACATGTCCTGCAAGAGTTGGTATGCCGATGCCAAGTCTGCCTATAACGCCTTGAACTCCGATCAGAAAGCCGTCTTCCAAACCAATGCCTACGAAGCCGCCCGCCTCCGCCTTGCCAACTGGGCAAAGGCTAATGGCGATACCCTCTCTGAGTCTGGCATCTCCTCTATTAACCGCTCTGCTATCACAGAGTTGAATTCCGATTCTAAGACGGCCTTCATCGTCACCGCTCTAGGTATTGGTGGCGTTGTCGCTGCTATTGGATACTTCCTCGCCCGGAATAAGAAGCATAACTAAGCTTCACCCATAAAATAGTTAGGTTAGTCAGGGCTTCCCAACCCTGGCTTTTCCTTTTCCCTTTTTCACACGCAAGCAGCTTTTCCTGTACTCTCTTTGCAGGAAAGACAAAAGACAAAACACCGACGTTATGCATATTTCCTTATTTCAAGAGCCCATTACTAGACACTGGCAAAATTCGGTGATTTTTCGCAAGGAATCGCTTGATAAATAGAAGTGTCGGACTTAATATATAGGCACAGGTGGGAAAAAGTGGGAAAGAGATACTTCGGAAAATTCGATCGCTCTCTCGACACCAAGGGTCGCCTTCAGGTGCCCCCAAGCCTACTTGTAGAAGGTGAGACGCAGATATATCTGCTCAAAGGTTTCGAGGGATGCATCTCGATGTATTCCGAGGAGAGCTTCAACAAGCTAGTCGACAAACTAGAAGGCATGGACTTCCTCGACGAGAACTCCAGAGCCTATATCCGACTCGTCTCCGCCTCCATCGTTCCGATGAAGCTGGACGCGCATGGTAGAATTACCTTGGGGAAAGCCATCCTCGAGGACTATGGCATCTCTGACAAAGTCACGCTGATCGGCGTTCTGGATCACTTCGAGATCTGGGATACCGACAGCTATGCCAGATATAACGTTGCCCACAGCATTGGCTTCGACTTCCTCGCAAAAGGAGCAAGGCGATAAAACATGGGAATCCACATACCGGTATTGCTAAACGAATGCATCGATTCGCTTAACATCAAAAAAGACGGCATCTACGTCGATTGCACTCTTGGTAGAGCAGGCCATTCCTCAGAGATCCTAAAAAGGATTCCGGAGGGACACCTATATTGCTTCGACCAAGATGAAGAAGCAATCAAGGAGAGCAAAGCCAGGCTAGAAGCCATCGGCTCCAACTTCACGATCATCAAGTCCAACTTCGCCTATATCGAAGAAGAGCTTGCCAAACTAGGCGTCACCAAGGTCGATGGCATCCTCGCCGATCTTGGCGTCTCTAGCCCTCAGCTAGATGAAGCCTATCGGGGATTCAGCTATAACGCTGACGCCCCGCTCGACATGAGGATGGACCTCGATAATCCGCTAACCGCGAAGATCGTGGTCAACACCTATTCCCTCAATGACCTAACTAGAGTCATCCGGGTCTATGGCGAAGACTTCGACGCTTACTCAATTGCCAAAAGCATCGTGAAGCGCCGTGAGCAAAAGCCCCTTGAAACGACATTCGACCTCGTCGATGCCATCAAGGCTGGCAAATCGAGGAAGTCACTTAGGCTAAAAGGCCATCCGGCCAAGCAGACCTTCCAAGCGATTCGCATCGAAGTGAATCACGAAGAAGAAGTGCTTAACCGGATGCTTGAGAAAGCCCCGGGCCTTCTAAAAAAAGGCGGCAGGCTGGCAATCATTACCTTCATGAGCCTAGATGACCGCGTGGTAAAAGAAGCCTTCCACCGCTTATCCGTCATCGAAGGCGATAGGCATGGCATGTTGCTCCGTCCAGAAGAGGTGCCTACCCCAAATTACCATTTGTTCAACAAGAAGCCGATCCTCCCTAGCGAAGAAGAACTAGAGAGGAACCACAGGGCCGCCAGCGCAAAGCTGCGCGTCCTAGAACGTAACTAAGAATTCGTTCCCTTATATATAAAGAGAAAGAAAGGAGGAAGCGAACATGAAAGACAAACTCGTGAAGTTCGGACATAAGCGTCCCTATTACACCGCCAGAAAGCTGATGATCGCTTTCGCCGCTTTCATTGGCCTCGCCGCGGTTTCCGCAACGCCAATCGCCATCGCCTATGGCGTGGAGATGGCGCCGAAAGCTGAGGAAGTCCAGGTTGAGGAGACCTCATCGGAAGCAGAAGAAGCTTCGATGACGTCTATACTTTCCTCTATCGAAGATTAAACAGTCCATTCCCTTCTCTGACGACCGCCACCTCTCTCCCTTATGGCGGTCTTTTTTATGCAATAATCTACTAGTAAACTACTAAAAAATCCCATAAGGTCTTTCTTTTCTAAAAAGAAAGGCTTGGCTATAATTATTTACGGAATATTTTTTGGTATGGAAAACAAACCTCTCGCCTGCTTTGAAATCACAAGCAACAGCATCAAAATGCTCATTGGCTACGAGCTTAATGGCAAGCCAATCGCCCTTTATAGCGAAAAGGTCCCTTTAAAGCCCGGGACCATCAAGCAGGGGGTCGTCGCCGATCCGAATGCGCTAGTCGCGGCACTAAACTCCCTCCATGAGATCGTGGATGAGAAAGAAAAGATCAAGATGACCATCGGGCAGCTCTATCTTGTCATCCCGCCTCTGGGATTAAAGGTTTACCAGTCCGAGAAGAACACCCTCGTCGTCGCCGATAACGGCGCCATCGAGGAACTTGATGTCTCTAACCTCATCTCCCTTGTGAAGAAGGAGGCCATCCCTGGCGGCAACACCATCGTCGACATCATCCCGACCGTCTTCCAGCTTGCCGATGGCCAGCGCTATGCCAATCCGCCTCTAGGGCAGAAATCTAGAAGCATCAGCGTCCGCGCCATGATCCATACCTTGCCAGAGAGCAGCGCCAACCTTTATCAGACCCTCGCCAATAGCGCAGGCTACCGCGTCAGGAAGGCCGCCATCTCCGTCTATTGCGCCTCCACTTACTTCAAATCCATCAAGAACCTCCCCGCTTCCTATATCCTCGTCGATATCGGAGCCGAGTCTACTGACGTTGCCATCATCGGCGAAGGCGTGCCTTATGCCGCCACAAGCTTCTTCCAGGGTGGCAAAGACCTCACCGAGGCCATCGCCAAAGGCTTCAATGTCGCAAGCGATGTCGCCGAAGAGATCAAAATCCGCCATGGCTACGATCCCCGCGAGATCTCCTATCGCCCTGCCATCTGCCACTCCTATGGCCCAGATGGACAGCCAGTCTCCTATCTGCAAAAAGACCTCAACAAGCTTATCGAAGGCTTCTTCGCCTCCTATAACGCTTCCCTTACCAATGCCCTAGATACCGTTGTTTCTAGGCAAGCCGCCCAGTTTGCCGGACTTCCCGTACTCGTGACTGGCGGCGGTAGCGAGCTATTCGGCATCGAGGGCTTCCTCCACAATGCCTTCTCTGGCAGAGACCTCTATTTCCCGCGCCCTGATGTCATCGGGGCCAGAGATCCAGGCTTGGTCAACCTATTAGGCCTAGTCTTAGCCGGCTCCCGCTATACCGGTAGCCTCGAGGACAATTACCGCGGCATGGCTGCCATCAGCAGAACGAGCGAAGCCAAAAAGCCAAATAAGAGGCGCGAGAAATCCGGCTCTGCCGAAGACGACGCGCTCTAAAAACCGTAACCAACAGCAAAGGAGTCCAACACTATGACTGATAATTCCATGGACCTCGATAACTTCGAGCCGGTTGCCCGCATTGTCGTCATCGGCTGCGGAGGCGGCGGCAATAACGCCGTCAACAGGATGATCGATGAGCACATCGATAACGTCGAATTCTATGTCCTCAATACCGATAAGCAGGCTTTGGCCACCTCAAAAGCCCCTAACCGCATCGTCATCGGCGAATCCGTGACCATGGGTCTAGGCGCAGGAGGAAATCCGGCCGTCGGCAAAGAAGCCGCCCTCCAATCCAGCGAGCAGATCCGCGCCATCGTCAAAGGCGCCAACATGGTCTTCATCGCGGCAGGCATGGGCGGAGGCACCGGCACCGGCGCCGCGCCGGTAGTCGCCTCCATCGCAAGAGAAGAAGGGGCGCTTACCATCGCCATCGTCACCCGCCCCTTCACCTTTGAAGGCAAGGTTAGAATCGCGAATTCCGTCGCAGGTTTAAGCGAGCTAAAGGATGCCGTTGACTCCATCATCATCGTTTCTAATGATAAGCTTCTGATGGCTAGCGGCAACGCCCCAATCTCTCAGGCTTTCCAGGAATCTGATAGGGTTCTCGCCCAGTCTGTTAAAACCGTCACCGACCTCATCCTCCTCCCCTCGATCATCAACCTTGACTTCGCCGACGTGAAGTCCACCCTTAAGAACTCCGGCATCGCCCTTATCGGCTTTGGCATGGGCACTGGCGAGCATAAGGCAGAGGATGCGGCGGAGAATGCGATCAACTCCCCGCTTCTAGAAGCCTCCATCTCCGGCGCAAGAAAAGCCATCTGCTCCGTCACCTGCGGCTCTAATGTCTCCCTATATGAGGCCGAAGAGTGCGTCAACCGCATCATTGAGCAGGCCGGCAACGCCGTTGACGTCAAATTCGGCGTCAACATCAATGAGCAGCTTGAGGATACGATCCTCGTCTCCGTCATCGCCGCCGACTTCACTGAGGAATATGACTTCACAAGCGTCCCGCAGTTCACCCGCCCGCTTTCCCGCGACTCCATGGGTAGCGGCGTCGATTCCACCAGAGAGAAGCTCGTCCGCAACGAGGAGAAGAACTCTTCTCAGGATGAAGAGGATAACTCCACCGTTCAGGACCAAATCCTCCCTGACTTCCTCAAAGGCCTCTTCTCTAACGAAGGCGACAACTGATTCTCTTTTCTCTTCTTAACCTGGCCTTATAATAAAAGTTATTGCAAAGGAATTGAAATAAATGAAAAAAACTCCTAGGTGCACGTAAGGGATGGCGAGCTCACTCGCCATCGCGATTTTTGCCTTTTTTCCAGTCCCGATAACGCAGCATCG